>JAODNF010000279.1 GCA_025464915.1 Frankiales bacterium
GCTGGTGGCCAGGACTCTGCCGGGCAAGCAGTTCGAGGTCGGCCGGCAGCTGCGCCGGCGGATCGCGACCGGGTTGCGCGAGCAGGGCGTCGTGCTGCGCCCGCAGGTCGACGCGGCGGCGCCGACGGGACACCCGTCATGAGGGCGTCGCTGGGCTCGACGCGCCCCTCAACGGTGTTCCTGGGCGGCGCGTTCGTGCTGGTGCTGGCACTGTGGGTCCTCGTCCGCCCGGACCCCGCCGCCGGGGTGCGCGCGACCCCGGTGGTCCCGATGACGGCGCCGACGCCGAGCGCGAGGGCTCCCGCGTCCCCGTCGCCGTCGCCGTCGCCGTCGGCGCGGCCCACGACCTCGGGGTCGCCGACTCCCACGGGGACGGCGTCACCGACGCCGAGCGGGACCGGCTCCCCGACGCCGCTCCCGACCGTCCCGCTGCCGGCGGTGTCACCCAGCCACTGACCTCCGGCGACGAGGTGGGACGCGGGGGAGCTCACCTCCTCGCCGCGAGCATCACACGAGGGAGAGGCGGGCGACGGTGTCGTAGGCCTCGACGTCGTCGCCCAGCAGGAAGCGGTCGACCTTGGCACGGCGCCAGTAGAGGTGGGCGTCGTGCTCCCAGGTGAAGCCGATGCCGCCGTGCACCTGGATGAGCGTCTCGGTCGCCTGCTCGAGGACGGTGGCGGCCAGCCCCTTCACGGCGGCGGCGGCGAGCGGGAGCTCGGCCGGGTTCTCATCGGCGGCCCAGGCCGCCCACCAGGCGAGGGAGCGCAGCTGCTCGACGCCGACGAAGGCGTTGACCAGCGAGTGCTTCACGGCCTGGTAGGAGCCGATGGCGCGGCCGAAGGCCTTGCGGTCCTTGGCGTACTGCACGCCGATCTCGACGGCGCGCTCGGCGGTGCCGAGGTCCTCGGCGGCGAGCAGCACCTGGCCGACGCGCAGCGCGTGCTCCCACCGGTCGGCGCCGTCGATCGGCGTCACCTCGGTGAGCGTGACGTCGGCGAGACCGCGGGTCGGGTCGAGCGGCGGGCCGCTGGTGACGGTGCCGGCACCGCGGACGAGCTGCCCGTCGCGCAGGGCGTAGAAGACGGTCGCGGTCGCGGCGTCGAGGGCCGGGCCGGCGTCCACGACGGACACACCGGCCGTGAGGTCGGCTGTCGGGTCGAGGACCGAGACCCGGCCGAAGCCGGCGATCGACGGCGCCGACAGCACCCGACCGGCCTCGGTTGCGACGACGGACAGGTCCAGGACGGTGCCGCCCTCCTGCAGGATCGCGTGGAAGCCGGTGTCGGCGACCGCCTTGAGGCCGGGCGCCAGGGGCGAGCCGTCCTCGAGGGCGGCGCGGGAGTCTGCCGGGGAGGCCGCCTTGGAGAAGAAGTCGCGGGCGGCGGAGGCGAGAGCGCGCTGCTCGTCGCTGAGGTCGAAGTTCATGTCGGGGTCCCTGCGGAGGCGTGAGCGGAGCGATCGGCTTCGGGGGGTGTCTTCATCAGAGCTTTACGCTTTCCTCGAAGGACAGGCCCTTGTCGGCGCGCGGCTCGGGAGGGAGGCCCAGGACGCGCTCACCGATGACGTTGCGGAGCACCTCGTCGGTGCCACCCGCGATGGCGAGACCGGGCAGGCCGGCCTGCGAGGCCTGCCAGGGCCCCTCGAACCAGACGCCGCCGTCGCCGGAGACGCGGACGGCGAGGTCGGCGAGCTGCCGGCCGGCCTTCGTGCCGGCGAGCTTGCCTGCGCTGGCCTCGGGGCCGGGCATGGCGCCCTTGGAGATCGCCGAGAGCAGCCGGTAGCCGGTGTAGCGGGTGGCGAGCAGCTGCGTCCAGACCCGGCCGAAGTCCTGACGCACCAGGGCTTGCCGGTCCTCGGAGAGGCTCCCGATCTGCGAGGCGATGAACGACGCCGCGGTCCCACCCGAGATGCCCATCTCGCCGCCGCCGCCGCCGAGCGTCAGGCGCTCGCTCATGAGGGTCGTGAGGCCGACCCGCCAGCCGTCGTTGACCTCGCCGAGGCGCTCGCTGTCGTGCACGATCACGTCGTCGAAGAAGACCTCGTTGAACTCGGCGCTGCCGCTCATCTGGCGCAGCGGCCGCACGGTGACGCCGGGCGCCTTCATGTCGACGACGAACATCGTGAGGCCCTTGTGCTTCGCGAGGGTCGGGTCGGTGCGGGTCAGCAGGATGCCGTAGTCGGCGTACTGCGCCAGTGTCGTCCAGACCTTCTGCCCGTTGATGCGCCAGGAGTCGCCCTCCCTCACCGCCCGGGTGCGCAGCGCGGCGAGGTCGGAACCGGACGCCGGCTCGCTGAAGAGCTGGCACCAGATGTCCTCGCAGGACAGCAGCCGCTTGAGGTAGCGCTGCTTCTGGTCGTCGCTCCCGTGGGAGATGACGGTCGGTCCGCACATGCCGATGCCGATGAGCCCGACGTGGCCGGGGACGCCGGCCTTGCCGAGCTCCTGGTCCACGATCGCCTGCTGCATCGGGGACCCGCCCTGGCCGCCGACGTCCTTGGGCCAGGTGATGCCGACGTACCCCCCCTCGTACATGACGCGCTGGGACTCCCGCGCCCGGGTGAGGTCGCCCTCCCGCCGGGCGCCGTCGCCCACGCTGATCAGCTGGTCTCGGTGGTCGGCGATGTAGGTCCGGACCTGCTCCCGGTACGCCGCCTCTTCAGGGGTGTCGTCGAAGTTCACGAGGGGGAGACTGCGGTCAAACTTATCGGCAGTCAAGCACGGAAGTTGCTAATCTCCGGCTCGTGCTGGAGCAGCGGGTGCGGCGGACGCAGGCGGAGCGCCGGGCGGCGACGGTCACCGCGCTGCTGGACGCGACGCTCGAGGAGCTCGCCGAGGTCGGCTACGCGAGCCTCACGACCGGCAGCGTCGTCGCGCGGGCCGGGGTGACCCGCGGTGCGCAGGCGCACTACTTCGCCACCAAGGCCGAGCTCGTGGTCGCCGCCCTCAAGCACCTGACCGATCGGCTCACCCTCGAGCTCCAGTCCGCGGGCCGGCAGGTCGTGGGGGAGCGGGCGCAGTACGAGCTGATCCTCAACCGGTTGTTCGAGGTCAACTCCGGGCCTGCGTCCACGGCGCTGCTCGAGCTGTTCGTCGCCAGCCGCACCGACCCCGAGCTCGCCGAGCACCTGCACCAGTTCGACAAGGACGTGTCCGACAGCCTGCAGGAGACGGCCCTGTCGCTCGGCCCCGACTTCGTCAAGCGCGACGACGCGATCGCGCTGCTGGTCACGGCGATCGCGACGATCCGGGGGCTGTGGCTGCTGCGGGCCGTCACGTCCGAGCGGCAGATCCGGCGGCAGTGGCCCCGGTCCCGCGACCAGCTGATCGCCGGCGCCGGCTTCTAGAACTTATCGGCGTTAGTGCACGCAAGTGTAGTGACAGCGGTCACAACGGGACTTATGTTGCAGCCGTGAGCACCTTCGTCGCGCTGACGATCGTCGGGCTGGTCTCGGGCTGCATCTACGCCCTGACCGCGACGGGTCTCGTCGTCACCTACACGACGGCAGGCGTCTTCAACTTCGCGCAGGGCGCGATGGGCATGGTGGCGGCCTTCACCTTCTGGCAGTGCTGGCAGGGCTGGGGCCTGCCGCTCTGGCTGTCGCTGCTGCTCGTCGTGGGCGTGCTCGCGCCCCTGTTCGGGCTGCTGGTCGAGCGGGTGCTGTTCCGCAGAGCTGCGGGCGCGCCGCCCGACCAGACGCTGGCCACGACCCTGGCGCTGCTGCTGATCCTGCTGGGCTTCGCCTACGCGGTGTGGCCCGTCCGGGACCCGCGCGTCCTTCCGCGGTACGCCGGCAGCGGCTCGCTGACGTTCCTCGGCATCACCCTCTCGGCGACCCAGCTGCTGATCATCGCCAGCACGGTCGGCATCGGGGTGCTGCTGCGACTGCTCTTCAGCCGCACCCGCCTCGGCCTCGCGATGCGGGCCGTCGTCGACGACCCCGACCTGCTGGCCATGAACGGCCTCGAGCCGGCGCGCGTCCAGCAGCTCGCCTGGGCGCTCAGCTCCACCCTGGCGGCCCTGAGCGGCGTCCTGCTCGCACCACTCGTCCAGCTCAACATCCTCAACCTGACGCTGCTCGTCGTGAACGGCTACGCCGCGGCCATGGTCGGGCGGCTCCGGTCGCTGCCGAAGACCGCGGTCGGCGCGCTGGGCCTGGGGCTCGCCGGGTCCTACGCCATCGGCTACCTGGCCGACCTCACCTTCATCCCTCAGCGCTACCAGCAGACCCTGCAGCAGGGCCTGCCGATGCTGCTGCTGTTCGTCGTGCTCATCGCGATGCGACCCGATCCGCTGCGCGCGGGGGCGCAGCGGCTCAACCGGCCGCCGCGGATCCCCTCGGCGAGGCGGGCGGCGATCAGCGGTGCCGGCTTCGTCGTGGCTGCCGCGGTGTTCGCGGGGGCCTCGCCGACCTCCTGGATCGACACCGGGTCGCGCGCCCTGGTCCTGGCGTTCTGCGGCCTGTCGCTCGTCCTGCTCACCGGCTACAGCGGCCAGGTGTCGCTGTGCACGCTGACCTTCGTCGGCATCGGGTCCTACGCCATGGGCAAGGTCGGGGGCCTGGGCGGGGTCGTCGTCGCCGTGCTGGTCACGGCCCTGGTGGGCGGACTCATCGCGCTCCCGACGCTGCGCCTGCGGGGTCTCTACCTCGCCCTCGCGACCTTCGCGTTCGGGCAGGTCGTCGACGTGGGCTTCTTCGGCCAGTACTTCGGCCCGTCGGGCACCATCTCGGTCGAGCGGGTCCCGTTCCCCGGAGGCGACGAGTCGTACTTCGTGCTCTGCTCGGCCGTCTTCGCCGCCGGGGGCGTCGCGCTGCTCGCGGTGCGCCG
>JAODNF010000287.1 GCA_025464915.1 Frankiales bacterium
CGTTCGTGATCTCGTCGTAGTGCGTGGCGATGTCCTCGGCCGTGACCGAGGCGTCCTTGCCGGCGAACCAGCCCTGACCGAGGCCGGTGAAGACCTTGGCGTAGCGACCGCCGGCGGCCGAGAACGCGCCGTGGGTCGTGGTGTTGGCCTCGGAGCAGAGGTAGGTGACCATCGGCGTCACGGACTCCGCCGTCAGCAGCTTGCCGGCGTCGCCGAGCAGCTCCTCGGTCATCCGGGTGAAGGCCACCGGCATGATCACGTTGGACAGGATGTTGCTGCGCGCACCCTCCACGGCGAGCACGTTCGACAGGCCGATGAGGCCGGCCTTGGCGGCGCTGTAGTTGCTCTGGCCGAAGTTGCCGAAGGTCGCGTTGGAGGCCGTGAAGACGAACCGGCCGTAGTTGTTCTCCTTCATGACCGCGAAGGCGGGCTTGGAGACGTAGAAAGCGCCCTTGAGGTGCACGTCCAGGACGGCCTCGAGGTCGGCCCACTCGAGCTTCAGGAAGCTCTTGTCGCGCAGGATCCCGGCGTTGTTGATGACGATGTCGACCTTGCCGAACGCGTCGACGGCCGTCTTCACGATGCTCTCACCGCCCTCGGGGGTGGAGACGCTGTCGTAGTTGGGCACGGCCTCGCCGCCGGCGGCGACGATCTCGTCGACGACCTTCTGGGCGGCGGTGTGCTCGCCGCCGGTGCCGTCGACACTGCCGCCGAGGTCGTTGACGACGACCTGGGCGCCGCGGCGGGCGAGGTCGAGCGCGTACGTGCGGCCGATGCCGCCGCCGGCGCCGGTCACGATCGCGACGCGGCCGTCGAAGCTGATGTCCGTCACAGGTGCTGCCTTTCGAAGACGTTGGTGAACCGGCGTTCATCCTGCCAGCAGGGCCTACCGTGCCGACCATGGCGGTCCGTGTGACAGATGACTCAGGTGTCCGGACGGTGGTCCTCGACCGTCCCGAGGTCCGGGGGGCGGTCGACGGCGAGCACGCGACCCTCCTGCGCGAGGCGTTCGAGGACCTCGAGGCCCGCGACGACCTGAGCGTCGGCATCCTCACCGGGTCCGAGGGCCACTTCTGCGCGGGCGCCGACCTCAAGGCGGTCAGCAGCGGCCGGATGCCCGTCTTCAACCCCGGCGAGGGTCCTGGCCCGATGGGGCCGACCCGGCTCAGGCTGTCGAAGCCGGTCATCGCCGCCGTCGAGGGCAACGCGGTCGCCGGCGGGCTGGAGCTGGCCGTCTGGTGCGACCTGCGGGTGGCCAGCGAGACCGCCGTCTTCGGCGTCTACTGCCGCCGCTGGGGCGTCCCGCTCATCGACGGCGGCACCATCCGGCTGGCGCGCATCGTCGGGCAGGGCCGGGCCATGGACATGGTCGTGACCGGCCGCGGCGTCGACGCCCAGGAAGCCCTCCAGATGGGCCTTGCCAACAAGCTCGCCCCGGCGGGCGAGGCCCTGAAGACGGCGCAGGAGTGGGCGGCGCAGATCGTTGCCCTGCCGCAGCTCTGCCTGCGGCACGACCGGCTCAGCCTGCTCGAGCAGTGGTCGCTGGACGAGGACGCGGCGATCGCCAACGAGTGGCGGCACGGCGTCGCCAGCCTGTCCGAGGGCCTCGACGGCGCCGCCCGGTTCGTCGGCGGCGAGGGCCGGGGCGGAGCACCCGCAACGTCCTAGGAAGTGGCGCGGCAGACAGGCTCAGGAAAAAGGACGCAAGCAATAGCCTTCAGGGGTGAAGCGCGCCGGTGCGGTCCTGGCAGTCCTGCTGCCGCTGCTGCTCGCCGGCGCACCCGCCCGGGCGGCGTCCCACCCGCACGTCCTGGACCGCATGGGGTCGGTGACCTCGGTCGCGATCGTCACGACGCCCAGCTGGCACAGCACCCGGGGCGGCATGACGCTCTGGCAGAAGAGCGGTACGGGGTGGCACCCGGTCCGGAGCGGCATCCCCGTCTGGGTGGGCCGCAACGGCTTCCAGTACGCCGCGAAGCGGCACGAGGGCGACGGAACCACGCCCGCCGGCAAGTTCCCGGTGCGGTTCGCCTTCGGCGCGCGCAGCAACCCGGGCGTGAAGCTGAGCTGGACCGCGCTGCACAGCGACTCGTGCTGGTCGGGGGAGCGCAAGGACTACAACACCTACGTACGACGTGCCTGCACCTCCCGCGACGAGAGCCTGTGGGCGTCGCGCTCCGTCGCCTACCGGTACGCCGCCGTCGTCGGGTTCAACGACGACCCTGCGGTCTGGGGCCGCGGCTCCGGGATCTTCCTGCACGAGACGCTGAACCAGCCGACCTCGGGCTGCGTGAGCATGTCGGAGGCCAACCTGCTCTGGACCCTGCGCTGGATGCCGAAGGGGGCGTGGGTCGTGATGGGCCCGCAGGCGTACGTGGACTCGCTGTGACGTGACGATCTGACAGGATCGTCGCTGTGAGGGACGGTGACGGCTGGACGCAGTGCGAGCTCGGCCACCGGCACTGGGGCGTCTTCGGCGCCGCCGGGCTGCTGGTCGCCGCCCCCGGCCCGCTCGTGCTGCTCCAGCACCGCGCGGCCTGGAGCCACCACGGCGACACCTGGGGCGTCCCCGGCGGTGCCCGAGGGTCGGTCGAGTCGGCGGTCCAGACCGCCCTGCGCGAGGCGTTCGAGGAGACCGGCCTCGCGGAGGAGGGCCTCGAGGTCGTCAAGGAGCACCCCGACGACCACGGCGGCTGGACGTACACGACGGTCCTGGCCCGCGCTGCCGCCCCGCTCCCTGTGCACTCGCTCGACCCGGAGAGCACCGATGTGCGCTGGGTCCCCCTTCCGGACGTCGACGCGCTGCCGCTGCACCCTGGCTTCGCGGGCACCTGGCCGCTCCTGCGCGGGCTGCTGGGCTGAGATCCCACGGGACGCGCCCGGGATCGGGCAGAATCTGCCCAGACGCACTTCGGAGGGGGACACACCACCATGGCGGGTCGCGCACGCCTGCTCGCAGGCCTCGCGGTCGTGATCAGCGGCACCCTCGCGGGTACCGCTGCCTACGCGCTGAACGACGCCACGCAGGGTGGTGCGCCGACGGCACTGCCCGTCGCCTCCGCGGCCCCGACCGAGACGGCGACGCCGGAGCCCACGGAGTCGCCCACCCCTGAACCGACGCCGACTCCGAGCCCGACGCCGAGCCGGGCCGCGAGCCCGACGCCCACGCCCTCGCCGACCGCGAGCCCGAAGCCGCGCGTCACCGTGTCGTCCAGCCCGACGCCGAGGCACTACCCCTACCCCGCGCCCACGACGACCTACGACAGGCTGGCGCTGAGCGCCGGCATGAACCCGCAGAGCGCCGACGCCGGCACCGTCTTCACCCTCGAGGCCACCGCGACGGACGGCGACGGGTCGATCTTCCTGACCGACATCGACTGGGGCGACGGCAGCCACGACAGCGGTGAGGCCTCACCGAGGAGCTGTCCGGCCTACCCGTCGCCGACCTCGAACCCCGGGCCGTACCAGCCGGAGCCCGACCACCGCAGCTTCTCCCGGTCGCACGTCTACGCCAACGCGGGAACGTACTCGCCGACGATCTCCGTGCGCTCGATCAACGCGGACTGCCGCCCGAACGGGCCGGGCACGGAGACCACGTCCGTCGCCTTCACCGGCTCCAAGGCGATCCACGTCACCTGACCTGTTGACGACCGCGGAGAGGCCCTCACCCGCGACTACGGTGAGGTCCGTGCGCGCCCGTGACCTCCTCGACGTCGCGCTGAAGGCCGTTCCGGGCGCTCAGGCGCGCGAGGGCCAGCACGTGATGGCGGAGGCCGTCGAGGCGTCGCTGAAGAAGGGCGAGCACCTGCTCGTCCAGGCTGGTACGGGAACGGGGAAGTCGCTCGGCTACCTGGTGCCGGCGATCGCGAGCGGTCGGCGCGTGGTCGTCGCGACGGCCACGAAGGCGCTGCAGGCCCAGCTGGTCGACAAGGACCTGCCGCGGCTTGCGGATGCCCTGACGGAGGTCCTCGGCCGCCGGCCGCGGTACGCCCTGGCCAAGGGCCGCAGCAACTACGTGTGCCTGCAGCAGCTCGGCGGCGGGCCGGGCGCCCGCGAGCCCGACGAGCAGGAATCGCTCTGGGACGGCCCGACGTCGATGCTCGGCCAGCAGGTCGTGCAGCTGCGCGAGTGGGCGGAGTCGGCCGTCACCGGGGACCGCGACGAGGTCCCCTTCCCTGTCAACGACCGGGCGTGGCGCCAGGTCTCGGTGACGGCACGGGAGTGCCTGGGCAGCAAGTGCCCGGACCGAGTCGACTGCTTCGCGGAGAAGGCCCGTGAGCAGGCGAAGGAGGCCGACGTCGTCGTCGCCAACCACGCGCTCCTGGCCGTGGCCACCTTCAGCGGCGTCCCGGTGCTGCCCGACCACGAGGCGGTGATCCTCGACGAGGCCCACGAGTTCGTCGACTCCGCGACCGACGCGCTGACGGTCGAGGTCAGCGGTGCCGCCGCCCGGCGAGGCGCCGGCCAGGCAAAGACCTACCTGCAGGCCAGCACCCAGGAGCGGCTCGACGACGCGGCCAAGGTGCTCGAGGGCGTCCTGCTCGGGACGCCCGCCGGCTGGATCAAGGAGCTCCCCGACTTCGTCATCGACGCCCTCGGGGTCGTCGAGGCGGTGTTCGGCACGGCCGCCAACGAGGTGGGGTCCGAGAAGGAGGACGACGAGGTCAGTCAGGCCCGTCGCGACCAGGTCCGGTCGGCTCTCACCGAGTTCGCCGAGTCGGCCGGCGCCATCCGCGAGCCGTCGGTCCAGTCGGCCGTCTACGCCACCACCGACAAGGTCCTGCGGGCCTCGCCCCTCTGGGTCGGCGGCGCCGTCGCCGACCGGCTGTTCGGCGAGTCCGTCGTCATCGCCACGTCAGCGACCCTCACCCTGGGCGGCTCGTTCGCGCACACGGCGAAGGAGCTGGGGCTCAAGCAGGCCGATGGCGCCGAGTACGGCGCGCCCGACCGGGCGGCCTGGCGCTGGCTGGACGTCGGCAGCCCCTTCGACTACGGCAAGCAGGGACAGCTGTACGTCGCGCGCGACCTCCCAGACCCGGGCAGGCAGTCCGCGGCCTGGCAGGACGCGGTCGACGACCTCTGCGCGCAGCGCGTGCGGGCCGCCGGTGGCCGCACGCTGGCGCTGTTCGCGAGCACCGCCGCGGCCGGCCGCGCAGCCGCTGCCGTCCGC
>JAODNF010000288.1 GCA_025464915.1 Frankiales bacterium
GCGAGCGGTTCTTCGAGCGCCCCGAGGTGCGCGAGGCGGTCCTGCTGCTCCGCGGCCAGGCACGGGCGTCCGACACCGACCTGCCCGACACGCTGCCGGAGGCGGTCGCGAGCGTGCTCGCCGTCCGTGGCTGGACCGCCGAGCCGCCCGCCTCTTCGGGCGCCGTCCGCGAGCGCTGGGAGTCGCTCGCGGCGCTGCACCGGCTCGCGGTGGACCTGTCCGACATGACCCTCACCGAGTTCGTCGCCGAGCTCGAGGAGCGGGCCGCCTCCCAGCACGCGCCTGCGGCGGCCGGTGTCACCCTCGCCTCCCTGCATGCCGCGAAGGGGCTGGAGTGGGACGCGGTCTTCCTCGTCGGCCTCGTCGACGGCACCCTGCCGCTCGTGCACGCCGACACTCCCGCGCAGGTCGAGGAGGAGCGCAGGCTGCTCTACGTCGGCGTCACCCGGGCCCGCGAGCACCTGGCCCTCTCCTGGGCGCTGGCCCGATCGCCCGGCGGACGGGCGGTGCGTCGCCCGTCCCGGTTCCTCGACGGGCTCGTGCGGGGCGTGGTCTCCAGAGCCCCCGCGCCCCGACCTGCCCGCGCCGCTCGTGGCAGCGCGCCGCTGAACTGCCGCATCTGCGGCGCCGTCCTCAACGCCGCGGTCGACAAGAAGCTCGGCAGGTGCGCGACCTGCCCGTCCGACCGGGACGAGGCGCTGTTCGAGCAGCTGCGCGAGTGGCGTGCGGAGCGGGCCAAGGGCCTGGGCCAGCCGGCCTACTGCGTGTTCACCGACGCGACGCTCGCCGCCATCGCCGAGCAGCTGCCCACCGACGTCGCCGCGCTCGTCGCCATCCAGGGCATCGGCCAGTCCAAGCTCGACAAGTTCGGCGACGAGGTCCTCGCCCTGGTGTCCGCCCGGACCTGATCCGGCGCCTGATCAGGGCTTGGCAGAAAGTTTTCGATTCCGACCCGATAAATGCGTTGCGCAGGTTCTGACGGTGCTCGTAACCTGCGGACCACGACGTCAGCCGCCGGCTGACCGCTGACTACGAGGAGGTGCCCTGTGGAGATCAACACGATGACGAACAGCACGGGCGTCTCCGCCTGGGCTGGCCTCGGCGTGCGCAGCACGAGTATGTCGCCGAAGCCGCAGCACCAGGGGAGCGGTCTGCCCTTCGCCGGCTACGCCACCGATCTCGCCGTCGTCCCGACGGCCGTTCGTACGGCTGACGCCAAGGTTCCAGATCCTCGAGGTCGACAGCGCTGAACACCAGCGCAGCAGCCTCGAGGCCGCGGAACCCGACAAGGGATCCGCGGCCTTGTTGTTTCTCCGGCAGCACCAACGGCAGCACCAACGGCAGCACCACCGCCAGCACCACCGACCGCAGCGCCACAGCTGCACCGCACGACAAGGCAGTACCCGGCTCAGGTGAGACCCACCTTCGATGAGCCACCGTCACGAGGAGGTGACAACCGGTGTCCATGACCCTCACGCTCGAGACGCTCGAGCCCGACGAGACCTTCCCGGTCGACCCGCTGACCATCACGGACTTCGACGAGGCCGTGAAGCTGGTCCCGTCCGGCACGGAGCTCCCCTGCCACCAGGTCGACGCAGACCTGTGGTTCGCGGAGTCCCCGGCCGACGTCGAGACCGCCAAGGCGCTCTGCGCCCCGTGCCCGCTCAAGACCGCCTGCCTCGCCGGCGCCCTCGAGCGTCGGGAGCCGTGGGGTGTCTGGGGCGGCCAGCTGGTCCTGTCCGGCGTCGTCGTCCCCCGCAAGCGGCCCCGTGGCCGTCCGCGCAAGGACGCCGCGCCGTACGAGATCCCGACGATCACGGCTCAGGTCCCCTCGCAGGAGTCCGCCGCATGAACCCACCCCACGACGTTGCTCGCTTCGCTCACAACGACGCGGGGACCCCGGGCGGCTGCTCCTTCACCTCACTCGTTCGCTACCTCATCAGGAGACTCACCATGTACACCGCTCTTCGCGAAGAGCTCGTCCACGCGACCGTCCACGAACGACAGCTCAAGGCGGAGGCCGACGCCCGGTCCCTCCGCCTGATGGCCGTCCGCCGGTGGCAGCGCAAGGCGGCGAAGGCGGACCAGCGCGTCCGGCTCGCCCGGCTCGCAGTCCGCTAGCAGCACGGCGCTGATCGCGCCGTCGACCGACCGCACCACCTTGGGATGCACGAAGCCCTCGGCCCCTCCTTCGGGCCGAGGGCTTCGTGGCGTCCGAGCTAGGCGCGACGCCGGCGGAGCACCACTCCGGCGCCGAGCAGCAGCAGGGCGAGCAGCGCGACCACGGGAGCGCCACCGGTCGCGGCCAGGCTGCCGCCCTTGCCGCCCCTGCCGGGGGTGATGACGCCACCGGTGACGGGGTTGACGACCCTGTCCAGGTCGCCGGCGGTCGTCGTCCAGACCGACCGGCCGTAGGTCGTGACGACCAGCGTCTTGTTGTTCTGCGGCGCGGCGTAGGTCTCGTACGCCGGCGCGGCGGGCAGCCCCTTGCCGAGCTGGTAGTAGGTGCCGCCCGAGCTGGTCTTCGACACGAACACGCCCACGTCGGTGCTGACGATCAGCTTGCCCTGGTAGGGGAAGACGTGGTTGGCCGGCAGGTCCGGCAGGTTTCCGGAGATGTCGGCGAACGTCGCGCCGGCGTCCGTGGACCGGAAGACGTGACCGGTGCCGATCTTGCTGACGTCGTCGCCGAGCGAGCCCGGCGGGATCCAGCGCCGGCCGTACCCGCCGAGGGTGACGTAGACCGTCTTCGGCTGCTTCGGGTCGATGGAGACGCCGGTGACGTACCGCTTGGGCAGGCCCTTTGCCTTGGCGATGTGCCAGCCGCCGACGTTGGTCGCGATCCCGCTGTTGAACGGGACGCCGCCGGTGACGATGTCGCAGTAGCCGCAGTAGCCGACGTAGATGTTGTCACCGCGGACGTCGATCGCCGACTCGGAGTTCACCGGGTCGCCGGCCCCCGCGCTCGCGTTCTTGTCGCCCGGGTGGGTGCGGGTGCCGAGGTCGAACACGTTCTTCCACGTGCTGCTGGTGGTGGCGGTGCCTCGGGTCGTCTCGTAGATGATCCGCCCGCCGATCACGAGGTGGTCCGCGTCGGTGGGGTCCATCTTGAACGGCGTTCCGAACAGCGCGCCGGTGACGTCGGACGGCGTGTTCGTCGTCCAGGTCTTGCCGCCGTCACGGCTCACCCGGGTCGCTGCGCCGGTGTACTCCTCCCAGATGGCGTTGCTGTTGTCCGGGTCGATCGCGACGTAGAAGCCGTCGCCGCCGTAGATGCCGATGGTCTTGCCGGACTTCAGGATCTTGGCCGTGCCGTTGTCCTGCAGCCCGATCGCGACGGTGCCGTCCTTCGCCATGGCGGAGTCGTAGGGCAGCAGCGTGTTGAACCCGACGTTCTTGCCGCGCTTCCAGTTCGCGTTGTCGAGCTGGTCACCGCCGCCGACGGTCTGCGCGTAGACGCCGCCGTCGTTGCCGGCGACGAGCGTGACGCCCTCACCGGCTGGGATGAAGAGCCCGGCGTGCTGGTCGGGGTGCGTCGTCGTGGTGGCGCCGTCGGTGACGTCCGTGGCGTTCGCGGGGCAGAAGGGGACGCCCGCGCTGAGACCGAAGCAGCTCGTGCCGCCGAAGTAGCGCCCGACGACCTTGAACTGGGTGGAGCCGGCCGGCGGGTCCACCGGCGGTGCAGGCACGCCCACGGGTGTGATCACCAGGGGGGTCGTGTTGGTCCAGACCTCCTCGAGACCGAACGCGATCCTGGCCGGCGCACCGCTGACGTCGGACCCGCTGGTGGGATCCACCTCGATCCAGCTGTTGTACCAGGACTGCACACCGGGCGCGTACGACGCGGAGTTGGCGCCGACGAGCGCCGTGCCCGTCGTCGGGGATGACAGCTGCGCCGAGTCGGCGAGCTTGGTCCAGTTCTTGCCGAAGTCCGGCGATGCGTAGATGCCGTTGAGCACCGTGTTGCCCGGCACCTTGGTCGGCAGGCCGTCCGGCTCGGGGACGCCGCCGTCTGCGGTGCGGGCGTTGTTGAACTTGTCGGCGTCCTGGACGACGGCGAAGACGTAGTCGTGGTCCTGGTTCGGACCGTTGGCGATGCTCATGCTGGTGCGGCCGATGCGGGTCTGGGCCGCGAACCCGGACGGGCCACCGAGGTAGGAGAAGGACCCGGGTGCCCCCGAGTCGCTGGTGTAGAGGCCGTTGCGGGGCGACTGCGGCTGGCCCTGCGCGTTCTTCTTCGTCCCCGCGCGCCAGCCGACGACGGCGAGCACCTTGCCGCCGCCCGCGCCGCCCGGGTCGCCCGCGCGCACGACGACGTCCGTGACGATGTTGGCGAAGAAGCAGGTCGGCTTGTTCACGTCGGTGCAGGTCGTCGGCAGCACGACGTTGGTGAAGCTGCGGCCCGCGTCGTTCGAGCGGTACAGGCCCTTGCCGGTGGCGAGGTAGAGGCGCTTGTTGTCGGTCGGGTCGACGCGCATCGCGAACGAGATCGTGCCGTCCGGGACGCCCTTGGACTTCGTCCAGGACGTGCCGTGGTTGGTCGTCCAGTAGGCGCCGAGCCCGGAGAACGACGAGCCGCCGTAGGCCGGGTCGCCGGTGCCGACCACGACCGTGCCGCCCCCCGAAGGGGTGAACGCGACCGCACCGGTGATCTGCGTCGGCAGGTTGTCGCCGATCGAGTGCCAGGTCGTCCCGGCGTTGGTGGTCTCCCAGACACCGCCGTTGGCGACCGCGGCGAACCAGTTCTTGCTCGAGGCGGGGTTGTAGGCGAAGTCCTCGGTGCGTCCGCTGAGGTCGGCCAGGCCGAGCCCGTTGACGCTGCTGTAGCCCGCGTTGTCGAAGGTGAGCGGCTGGGTCGTGTAGGGCTTCCACGTCGACGTCGGGCTGGCAACGCCGCTGGCCTTCAGAGCGGCCGCCTGCGCCACGCCCGCGGGATAGGCCGCCGCGCTCAGGTCGCCGCTCGCGCCGCTCAGCTGGCGGGCGCCCAGGCTGGCACTGGCCCTCATGAGGTCCTCGAACGGCTCGACCTTCACTGCGCTGCACGACCCGCGCTGTCCGGCGGCGAAGCCGGACAGGCTCGTCGACTCGACCAGCTGGGTCCCGGGAGGGCACGGGGTGTCCGACCCGGCAGCGCTGACGGGTGCGGCGCTGGGGGCGAGGGCCAGTGCGAGAGCGCCTGCTGCCGAGGCAGCGGCGAGCGCGAGCAGGGGCCTGCGCGACATGGGGTCTCCATGGGGCTGGGTAGGCGGACCGGTCGGTCAACCGGAGCGTAGTCATTCTGCGTCATGCTCCCCGGTCTTGTCAGGAACCTGAAGGCGCGGGCGGCTGTCTAGGCTCCGGGTGTGCCGCTTCCCACGCGTTCGTTCCAGCCCTGGACCGCGGAGGGGCACGGCGCGGACCTGCTGCACCGCGCCCTCGCCGTCCTGCTGGACCCGTCCCTCGCCCACGTCGTCGACCTGGTGGCCTGGCCGACCGAGGAGGGCGTGCACGTGGCGGACTCCCTCGGCCACGTCGTGCTCGGCGGACCGCTGGTCTCCGGCCGCGACCCGGTCGCCGACCAGGACCCGCTGTCGGACGGCTCCTACCCCTACGCCCGGGAGCGGCTCGAGTCGCTGTTCGCGGAGACCCGTGCCCCGGACCTGGTGGTGGTGCACACCGGAGCCCACCACTGGCCCGAGCGCGGGGGCCACCTCGGCGAGCACGGCTCCCTCAACGCGATCCAGTCCCGGGCGCCCCTGCTGCTGTCCGGCGCCGGGGTGACGGCCCGCGGGGTGCTCGACCGCGCGGTGCGCACGGTCGATGTCGGGGCCACGCTCGCTGCGCTGGCTTCGGGCTCATGCGACGAGATGGATGGTTCCCCGATCGACCTGGCCGTGCCCACGGGCGGCCGCGTGGTCGGGCTGCTGTGGGACGGCGCCCAGTGCGCGGACCTGCTTCACCTCGCCGCGACCGGCGAGCTCCCGAACGTCGCCCGGCTGCTGGCCAGGGGCTGCGCGCTGCGCGGCGGCGCCGTCGCGGAGTTCCCGAGCGTCACCCTCGTCAACCACACCTGTGCGCTCACCGGCGTCGGCCCGGGCCGGCACGGCATCATCAACAACGCCTACTACGACCGCGAGCTCGGGCGGCAGGTCGTCCCCAACTCCAACGCCACCTGGCACCGGTCGATGGACTGGCTCCGGCCCGGCATCCGCACCGTGTTCCAGCGCGTGCCCGGACGCACCGCCTGCGTCAACGACCCTGTCGACGTCGGCGCCGACTACTCGACCTTCGACCTGATCCGGAACGGCGGCGGAGCGTCGGCGATGCTCTCGACCCTGCCCGACCCGTCGACGGACCCGCACGTCAGCGAGGAGTTCCTCGAGAACGCCGACTATGCCTGGGGGTCCCAGGTCGACGGCGCCGGCCTCGTCCAGGTGCTCGACCTCTGGTCCGCCGAGGACCCGCCGGCGCTCATGTGGTGGAACACCACCCTCACCGACTCGGCCCACCACGCGGGCGGGCCCTGCTCGCCCATCGCCCGCGCCGGCCTGCGCGACGCCGACGCCCGCCTGGGCGTCTGGCTCGACCTGCTCGAGGAGCGTGGCCTGCTCGAGACGACGACCATCCTGCTGACCGCCGACCACGGCATGGAGATGGCCGACCCCACCTGCACCGGTGACTGGGACGTGGCTCTCACGGAGGCGGGCCTCCCCTTCCGCGACGAGGCCTACGGCTTCGTCTACCTCGGCGTCACCTGACCCGGCGACGGCCCGCTGCTGGGGCGGTCGGTGAGGCTTGCGTCGTCGGCACCCTGCTGCTTCTGCGTCACGGGTCGGGCAGCAGCCGCCTGGCGCAACGGCAACAGGCTGGGCCCTGTCAGCGACGGCCCGAGCCTGCTCGGGCTCCCGGACGCTCCAGGCCGTTGCGCTTCTGTCAGCCGGAGCGGTGGCGGAGGACGGCGGTCACGTGGAAGCCGGAGTCGTGGCGCCAAGGGCGGCCACGATCTCGGACGCGATGAGCGACACGCAGCGCTCGGAGTCGGGCGTGAGGCGCGCCATGCCCAGGAACCCGTGGGGGACGCCCTTGTAGTCGCGGTGGAGGACCGGGACGCCGGCCTCGCGAAGCTTGTCCGCGTAGGCGCTGCCGTCCGTGCGCAGGACATCGTGCTCGGCGGTGATGACAAGAGCCGGGGGCAGGCCGGCGTGGTCGGCGTGCAGGACGCTCACGAGCGGCTCGTCAACCGAGTGGTCCGGCGCGTAGGTGCGAACCATGTGCTCACCCGCGCTGCGCCCGACGCCACCCCTGGCGCGGGTGTCCCAGTCGGTGGACGCGAGGGTGCCGTCGGTGAACGGGTAGACCAGGGTCTGGTGCCGCAGTCGCGGGCCGCCGTCGTCCCGGGTGAGCAGGGCCAGGGCGGCGGCGAGGTTCCCGCCGGCGCTGTCGCCCGCCACGGCGATGCGAGTCGCGTCGATGCCGTGCGGGCGGGTGTCGACCATCCACTGCAGCGCGTCGCGGCAGTCCTCGAGCGGGCCCGGGAAGGGGCACTCGGGGGCGAGGCGGTACTCCACCGACACGACGGGATAGCCGGTACGGGCGCAGAGCGAGCGGACGATCCAGTCGCACGCGTCGAGGCCGCCGAGGACGAAGCCCCCGCCGTGGAGGTAGAGGATCGCCGGGCTGCCCTCGGGCGTCCCCGGCCTCCGGTAGGTGCGCACCCGGACGGGACCACCGCGAGCGGGGACCTCCGCCATCGCGACCTCGAGCGCCTGGTCGCCCTGGCGGCCCATCCAGACCGGCACCCTCACGGCCTGGCGCTGGGCGACGGGCGCGTCGATCTGCTTCAGGGGCGACGGCGCCAGCCCCACCTTCGACAGCGCCTCCCCGAGCCCGAAGACCAGCCGCAGCCGCCGGTTCATCCTGGCCATCGTCCGGTCCTCACGCCATGGGGCCGCGGATCTGGAGAGCCGGCCGATTTACAGTCAGTCCAGACTGTAGATGTGCCGCTGCGGTGGTGCAAGAGCAGCCGGGCGCGACCTGTAGCAAGATCTGCGCTGTGACCGACGCCACTCTCCCTGACATCCTGGCCGCCACCGTCGCTGCGCGCGGTGCAGAGGCCGCGTACTCCGACCGTCACGCCGACGAGGGCTGGCGGACGCTGACCTGGGCGGCGGTGGTCGGTCAGGCGAAGGCGGTCGCCGGCGCGCTCATCGACCGCGGCGTGCAGCCGGGCGACACGGTGGCCCTGATGTGCAGCAACCGCGTGGAGCACGTGATCGCGGACCTCGGCGTGGTGCACGCGGGTGCCGTCCCGATGACGATCTACGCGACGCTGGCGCCCGAGACGGTCCGCTACATCGCCAACCACGCGCTGCCGACGGCCGTGGTCCTCGAGGGCCAGGACCAGCTGGACCGCTGGACGCTCGCGCTGCAGGACTGCCCGAGCCTGAAGGTGGTGGCGGTCATCGACGGCACGCCGCTGGACGACCCGCGTGCAGTGACCTTCGAGGAGCTGGCGCAGGGCACCACCGACTGCAGCGACCGGGTGGCGGCGATCCGCGCCGACGACCCGCTGACGATCCTCTACACGTCGGGGACCACGGGCGACCCGAAGGGCGTCGTGCTCACGCACCGCAACGTCCTCACCTCCGTCATCGGCGGGCTCAAGGCCGGCGGCATCGAGGAGCCCGGCGTCTCGATCTCCTACCTGCCCTTCGCCCACATCGCCGAGCGCAACCTCGGCATGTACGGGCCGCAGGTCCAGGGCGCCCACGCCTACCTCGTCGATGACCCAGCGGCGCTGCCCGCGACGCTGGGCCAGGTCCACCCCACGCGCTTCTTCGGCGTCCCCCGGGTCTGGGAGAAGGTCATGGCCGGCGTCTCCGCGCTGCTGGCCGCCAACCCCGACCCGAAGGTCAGCGAGGCCATGCAGGCCGCCCGCGACTGGACGGCTGCGAAGGAGAACGGCGGCACTCCGTCGGCCGAGCTCCAGGCCGCGTTCGAGCAGGCGGATTCCACTGTGCTGCAGGGGATCCGGGGCTTCCTCGGGCTCGACAAGCTCGAGTGGGCAGCGTCGGCCGCAGCCCCGATGCCGGTCGAGGTGGCCCGCTTCTTCGCCGGCCTCGGGATCATCATCTACGACGTCTACGGCATGACCGAGACGACGGGGTCGGTGACGGCCAACGTCCCGACGGCGTTCAAGCTCGGCACCGTGGGCAAGCCGCTGCCCGGCTGCGAGATCCGGCTGGCGGAGGACGGTGAGATCCAGGTCCGCGGCGCCGTCACGACGCCCGGCTACCTGCACAACCCCGAGGCGACCGCCGCCCTCATCGACGCCGAGGGCTGGCTGGGCACCGGGGACATCGGCACCCTCGACGAGGACGGCTTCTACGCCGTCGTGGACCGCAAGAAGGAGCTGATCATCACCAGCTCCGGCAAGAACATCGCCCCCTCGAACATCGAGAACCTGCTGAAGGAGAGCCCGCTGGTCGGGCACGCCTACGCGGCGGGCGACAACAAGTCGTACGTCGTGGCGCTGCTCACCCTCGACCCGGACGTCGCACCTGTGGTGGCTGCCAAGGCCGGCATCGAGGGAACCTCGCTCGCGGAGCTGGCCCAGCACCCGCAGATCCGCGAGATGGTCGCAGCGGCCATCGAGTCGGCGAACGCCCGGCTGTCGCGCCCGGAGCAGGTGAAGCGCTTCGAGATCCTCGCGACCGAGTGGACGGCCGAGAGCGAGGAGCTCACTCCGACGCTGAAGCTGAAGCGGCGGGTCGTCAGCGCCAAGTACGCCGACGTGCTCGACCGCCTCTACGCCTGAACGACGCGAGCACCGGGGGTCCCGTCACGCCCTTCAGCCGTACCCGGCGGCTGTCGAAGGACAACGAGTGAGGCGCGCTCTCCCCTTTGCGCTGGGCACCCTGACCTCGGTCGCCCTGCTCGGCTTCGCCCTGCGCGAGTGCCTGGCCACCGTCACCGGTACCTCGGAGCACGAACCCGAGTGGCCGGGCTGGCAGGTCGACGCGACGCGCTGGAGCCTGCTCGGTCTTGCCCTCGTGCTGGGCCTCGTCGGCTCGGTCCTCACCCTCCGCTTTGCCCGCGCGCTCGAGGGCGAGGGTGTCCTCCTCGGCGTACCTCTCCTGCTGGGCGGGCTGCTGCTCAGTGCGGCTCCGTCGCAGGGACTGGACGCCGCCGTCGACCAGGCCGGCAGCTTCACCGCGGGCGCGCAGGCGTGGAAGGTCGAGCAGCAGCAGTACGTCGCCGAGTCCAGGCTGCGCCCGGTCCCGGTCCCCATGCGCAACTACCCGCCGGCACCCGCCGACCTCTCGGTCTACATCCCGACGGCCGCGGAGCTCGGCCCGGGGTGGTTCGACGGCCAGCGCCCCACGGTGGTCGGCTCGCGCTCGGGGCGCTCGGCGAGCTCGATGTTCTCCCAGGCCACCCGCATCCCCGCGGGGTGGAGCTTCGACCGGCTGCTGCTGATCCGGGTCCGTGACTACGCGTCGCCGGACGAGGCGCGTACGAAGTCCTACGTCGCACCGGCGACGGGCCAGACCGTCACCGCCCACCGCGTGGGCGGTGTGACCTTCGAGCTGCGCAGCTACCCGACCGTCAGCCAGTCGGTGACGGCCACGGTGCTGCGCGGCGCCCGGCTCTGGACGGTCCACCTCAGCAGCGGTCAGCCGAACGAGCCGCTGAGGGCCGGGGAGCTCGACCAGGTGCTGCGCGTGATGGCGCCGAGGATCGCCCGGTAGGGCGCTGCTGTTCGCGGTGCACCTCGCCGTGCCGACGGCTGGCAGACCGCGACTAGAACGGGAGGACGCGGCCGCTCGGGGTGCGGGTGTCGATCTCGACAGGCAGCTGTGGGTGGCGCGGCTTGGCGATCTGGACTCGCTTCACGTCCACCTCCCTCACTCGGGAACCATGTACCCACCTTCTCGGCATCGTGTGCGCTCCCGATAAGCGTGTCTGTGAAAGTCGTGACACCAACCCGGACGAACCGGACACCACACCCGCCAGGGTGCGTCCCTGAAACGGCGCAGCGCGTGCGGTGGGGGCGCTGCCCTCACCGCACGCGCTGACGCAGACCTAGTACGAGGCGCGGTACGCCGCGGTGTCGACCACGTCGCAGGACTTCGGGCCGCACGGGATGTCGTCGCAGGACGCTCCCGGGTCGACGTAGTGCGCCAGCCGGCACAGGTAGACGGCCGGGTCCTCGCCCTGCTGGGGCGTCGGTGGCAGCGGCCGCGCCGCCGTGGCACCGGCGGTGCCGATGAGGACCGTGCCGATGGCGGCGGCGGCGAGGAGGGGGCGGAACAGGCGCATGCTGGGCTCGTCTCTCGTGGAGGGGGACACGCGACGGGGTGTGCCGCGAAGGCCGCATCCTGGCAGAGCCTCACCGCAGTTCGCGGGGGAGGTTCAGCCCTCGAGGCGGAAGCCCACCTTCAGACCGACCTGGAAGGTGAGGGTGCCGTCCGCACCGACGGCCCCGCGCTGCTCGGTGACCTCGAACCACTCGACGTTGCGGACGGTCTGGCCGACCCGGGCCACGCCGTTCTTGATCGCCTGGGAGACGGACTCCTGCGACGTCCCGACGACCTCGGTGACGCGGTAGATGTGGTCGGTCATCGGTCCCGGTCCTCGCCGTCGACGGGGCGGCGGCCGATCTTGGAGCCGAGCCAGGTCAGCGGGTCGTACTTCTTGTCGACGACGCGCTCCTTGAGCGGGATGAGGGCGTTGTCGGTGATGTGGATGCCCTCGGGGCAGACCTCGGTGCAGCACTTGGTGATGTTGCAGAA
>JAODNF010000145.1 GCA_025464915.1 Frankiales bacterium
GGGAGCGCGGGCCGCAGGCGGAGCACGTCGTGCCCCTCGGCCCGGGAGCCGGCGCTGCGGTGTCGGCACCTCGCACGAGGTGCAGGTCGCGGGCCTGCGGGCCCCTGTCGCCCTGGACGACCTCGTAGGCGACGCGGTCGCCCTCGGCCAGCCAGGTCAGGCCCTCCACCAGAGCCCTGGCGTGGACGAAGACGTCGTCGCCACCCGAGTCGGGCGTGACGAAGCCGAAGCCCTTGCCCTCGTCGTACCAGGACACCGTCCCGTCGGCGCCGTCGTTCGCGGCCGGCACGCCGGCGCCCGGGCCGAGGGGCACGACGTGCTCCGCCTGCGGCCCGCGCTCCCCCTCGCCGAGGAGGAAGGCCACCCGCTGTCCTGCGTTGACGACGCCACCGGTCACGATCGAGGAGCTGTGCACGAAGACGTCCGCGCCGCCGCCGTCCGGAGCGGCGAAGCCGTACCCCTTGCCGGGCTCGTACCAGGTGATGGTGCCGAGCAGCCCGACCGCGGCGTCGGCAGCGAGGTCACCGGTGATGCGGACGCGGAGCGCCTGCGGACCGCGGTCCCCCTCGCCGACCTCGAACTCCACCGTCTGCCCCTCACGCAGCACGCGCGATCCCTTGACCTCGGCGACCTCGGAGACGTGGACGAACAGGTCCGGGCTCTCGTCCTCGGGCGCCAGGAAGCCGAAGCCCTTGTCGACGTCGAACCAGCGGACGGTTCCTTGCGGCACGTGAGCTCCAAGTCAGGGAAGGGCAGTACGGCCTCCAGTGTCCCTGACCGACGTGTCAGGGCGGGCGGCACGGGCGAGGTTCGCCTCCGCTCGCCGCTGCAGCAGGGCGTGCTCAGCCTCGTTCCGGGTCAGCGCCGCCGCTTCGGCGAAGGCGCCCGCCGCGTCGGCGTGCAGGCCGGCGCGCTCGAGCAGGTCACCACGCACGCTCGGCAGGAGCGGCGACGCACCGAGCTGCTGGGCGTCCAGCGCCTCGAGCACGGCAAGCCCCGCGACCGGGTCGAACGCCCGACCGTGCGCGACCGCGCGGTTGACCTCGACGACGGCTCCCGGCGCGGCCTCCGCGAGGACGTCGTAGAGCCTCGCGATCCGGCGCCAGTCGGTGTCCTCGGGACGCGTGGCGCGGGCGTGCTGCGCGGCGATCGACGCCTGCAGGAAGTACTTCCCGACCGGCTTTCCGCGTGCGGCGAGGGTCTCGGCGTCCCGCAGCGCGGCCAGCCCTCTCCGGATCAGCAGCTGGTCCCAGCGCGTCCTGTCCTGCGCCTCCAGGAGCACCGGTGCACCGGCGTCGTCGACGCGCGCGCCGAGGCGCGACCCCTGGATCTCCAGCAGCGCCTGCAGCCCGAGCACCTCGGGCTCGTCGGGCGCGAGGGCGGCCAGCATCCGGGCCAGCCGGATCCCCTCGTGGGCCAGGTCGGGCCGCGTCCAGTGCTCGCCCGAAGCGGCCGAGTAGCCCTCGTTGAAGATCAGGTAGATCACGGACATGACGTCGTCGAGGCGCTTCTCGCGGTCCGTGCCGGTGGGCAGGTCGAAGCTCGCCCGAGCCTCGGACAGCGTCTTCTTCGCTCGCGAGATCCGTTGCCCCATGGCGGGCTCGGAGTCCAGGAAGCCTCGCGCGATCTCGCTGGTGGTCAGCCCACCCACCAGTCGGAGGGTGAGCGCGGCCCTGGAGTCGGGGGTCAGGCAAGGGTGGCAGGACAGGAAGATGAGACGCAGCACGTCGTCCTCGATGTAGTCGACCATCGCGTCGAGGTCGGGCACCTGCTGCTCCTCTCCGGAGAGGGCGCGTCCGAGCTCCTCGGTCTTGCCACGGAGGTTGTCGGCGCGCCGGAAGTGATCGATGCCCCGTCGCTTGGCGGTGGTCATGAGCCAGGCGGCGGGCTTGTCCGGGACGCCGGTCGTCGGCCACTGCTCGAGCGCCGCCAGCAAGGCGTCCTGCGCGAGGTCCTCGGCGAGCTCGACGTCGCGCGTCATCCTGGTCAGGGCGCCCACCAGCCGCGCGGACTCCGTCCGCCACGCCGTGGTGATCGCCTCGGTGGTCGGGCTCTCGAAGGGCACGTCCCGACCCTACGAGAGCGGACGCCGCCCAGACCGCGGCGTCCGCCCTCGTCAGGCCTGGGCCCCGAGGATCAAGCCCCCTCCGGGGGAGCCTCGGAGATCTGGCGCAGGGTGGCGACCATGGAGCAGTCGGGCCAGTGCTTCGCGTGCAGCTCGGCGAACTCCTGCTGTCCGGCGACGGCCTCCTCGAGGCTGTCGTACTGCAGGATGGCAAACCCGCCGACGACCTCCTTGGCCTCCGCGTAGGGGCCGTCGACGCGAGACGTCTCGCCTTTGCGGACGACGAAGTTCACGGAGTCCTCGGTCCCGTACAGACCCCCGCCGTCGAGGAACGTTCCCTTGGCGGCCTGCTCGCCGATGTAGGCGTCCATCGCGTCCATCAGCGCCTGGGGCGGCGGACCCGATCCCTCTTCCATCCTCACGAATCCCATGAAGCGCGTCATCTCTGCTGGTCCTCTCCTTGGTGGTGACTTGCTCTCTCGCACGTACGTCGAACGGCAGACGAGGTCTTCGACATCAGCACCACAACATCTTTCCCAGACCTCTTGCGATCCTGCTGCCGGGCTCCGCACGTCGCCACGCGACGAGGACCTGCGCCTCACGAGATGCACCCGCCGGGTGACGAGGCGCCCTACACGTTGAAGCGGAACTCCACGACGTCGCCGTCCTGCATGACGTACTCCTTGCCCTCCATGCGGGCCTTGCCCGCGGAACGGGCGGCGGCGACGGAGCCGAGCTCGACCAGGTCGTCGTAGCCGATGACCTCGGCCTTGATGAAGCCCTTCTGGAAGTCGGTGTGGATCACGCCGGCGGCCTCGGGGGCGGTCGCGCCCTTGGGGATCGTCCAGGCGCGCGACTCCTTGGGCCCCGCGGTCAGGTAGGTCTGCAGGCCGAGGGTGGCGAAGCCGATGCGGGCGAGCTGGTCCAGCCCGCTCTCTTCCTTGACGGTCGAGGCGAGCAGCTCCGCTGCGTCCTCCGGGTCGAGCTCGATCAGCTAGGACTCGAGTTTGGCGTCGAGGAACACGGCCTGTGCCGGGGCGACG
>JAODNF010000359.1 GCA_025464915.1 Frankiales bacterium
GTCGGTGCCCGAGTCGGCGAAGAAGGCCTGGTGCAGGAGGGCCAGGACGAGCGCGAGCGCCCCGGCGACCCTCTCAGCCCTGCTCAGCAAGGAGCTCCTGAAGTGCGGCGAGGCACACCTCCGGCGCCTCCTCGAGCACGAAGTGGCCGGCCTTAGGGACGGTGATCATCGCGCAGTCCGACCCGAGGTCCTTCTGCACCGACTCCCCCACCCAGATCGGCAGGACAGGATCGGCAGCCCCCCAGAGGACGAGCATCCGCTCGGCCCGCACCTGCGGCGGCCGGGGCGCTCTGCGGCGCGTGACGGCGGCCGCGACCCGGGGCCGCGCGACGGCCCGGTAGTAGCCGAGCATCGCCTTCACCCGACCGGGATCGGTGTAGGCGGCGGTGTACTCGGCCTTCACCTCGGGGTCCAGCGACCGGCTGCCCTTCCAGGCGAGCTTGAACATGACGTCGACGACGTGCGGACCGCCGAGGCGGAACAGCAGCTCCGGGGCGACCGGGAGCGCGAAGAACGGGATGTGCCCCGCGCGCAGGGCCGGCACCTTGCGGAACGGCGCGTTCGCGACCACCAGCGACCGGAACCGGTCGGGGTGGGCGCCGACCATGGCCAGCGCGATCGACCCGCCGAAGTCGTGCCCGACCAGGTCGATGCGCTGGCCCGGCAGCTCCACGTCGAGCAGCGCCATCAGCTGACCCACGACGGAGGCGACGTCGAACGGGCCGCTGTACGCCGAGCCACCGAGACCGGGGAGGTCCGGGCAGAGCACCCGGCGGCCCTCGGCGAGACCGGGGGCGATGTCCTTCCAGGCGGACGAGGTCTCGGGCACGCCGTGCAGCAGGACGACGGGCGTGCCGTCCCCCCCGCCGTGCTCGCGCAGCAGGAACCGGGTCTCGGCGACCGGCACGTTGCGGACTGTCGTCATGCGTAGAACGCCCTCTCCACGACGTCGCGGGCCTGCTGCCCGAGGTGCCTGTAGTGATCCAGGAACTGCCCCTGGGCCTCCGCAGGGTAACCAAGGGCCCGCGCCACTCCGGCGAGCTCCCTGCCCTCCTTGGGCAAGGACTCGACGGGCTTGCCGCGGACCAGGACGAGGATGTCGCGGATGCGGGACGTGAGGGTCCACGCCTCCTCGAGCACCCGGGCGTCCTCGCGTCCGAGCAGCCCCGCGTCGGAGGCGGCGCGCAGGGCCGGGACGGTCATCGACGTGCGCAGCGACGGCACCTCGGCACCGTGCTGCAGCTGGAGCAGCTGCACCGTCCACTCGACGTCGGCGAGCCCGCCTCTGCCGATCTTCAGCGCGAGCCACGGGTCGGCGCCCTTGGGCAGCCGCTCCTGCTCGACCCGTCGCTTGATCCGGCGGATCTCCTCGAGGTGCTCAGTCGCGAGACCGCCTGCGGGATAACGGATCTCGTCCACCATCGCGAGGAAGCGCAGCGTCAGGTCGGCGTCGCCCGCGAGCGGCGCAGCGCGCAGCAGCGCCTGCGACTCCCAGACGTGCGACCAGCGGGCGTAGTAGGCCTGGTACGACGACAGCGACCGTGTGAGGGGGCCCTGCCGGCCCTCGGGGCGCAGGTCCGCGTCGACGAGCAGCGGGGGGTCCGGGGCGGGCAGCGCCAGCAGCCGCCGGAGCTCGTTGGCCACGTCGTGCGCGACGCGGGAGGCGTCCGACTCCGTCGCGCCGTCGACGGGCTCGTGGACGAAGAGCACGTCGGCGTCGGAGCCGTAGCCCTGCTCCCTGCCGCCGAGCCGGCCCATCGCGATCACGGCGATCCGCACCGGCAGCGGCTCGCGCCGCTCCGCCTCGACCTTGCGCTGGGCGATCTCGAGCGCCGCAGCGATGGTCGCGCCGCTGACGTCGGACAGCGCCTGGCCGACGGCGGTCGACTTGCGCAGCAGGTCGGCGCACGCGATCCGCAGCAGCTCGTACCGGCGCAGCGACCGGACCGCGACGGCCGTCGCCTCCCAGTCCTCCCGTCGCCGCGCGACGGCGAGGAAGGCCTGGTCCAGCGACTCGCGGGACCGCGGGGCCAGCTCCTCGTCAGACCCGAGAATTCGCACCGCGTCGGGCGCCCGGACGAACAAGTCCGCGGCGTACCGGCTCGTGGCCAGCAGCCGCGCGAGGCGCTCGGCGGCCTCGCCCTCGTCCCGCAGCAGGCGCAGGTACCAGGGGCTGGTGCCGAGCGCGTCGCTGACCTGCCGGTACGAGAGCAGCCCGGCGTCGGGGTCGGGGGCGTCTGCGAACCAGCCGAGCATCGCCGGCAGCAGGGTCTGCTGGATCGAGGCCCGCCGGGACACTCCCTCGGTCAGCGCCTGGAGGTGCCGCAGCGCCGTCTTCGGGTCGTGGAACCCCAGCGCCACCAGGCGCTCCCGGGCCTGCTCGGGTGTCAGCTGCACGTCGGCGGCAGGCAGCCGGGCGACTGCTGACAGCAGCGGACGGTAGAAGAGCTTCTCGTGCAGCCGGCGCACCTCCCGCTGGTGCCCGTACCGCTCCCGCCGGAAGACGGGGAGGACGTCGCCGCGGTAGCCCATCGACCGCGCGAGCCGGCGCAGGGCCGCCTCGTCGGACTCCGGTGGCAGCAGGTGGGTCCGGCGCAGCCGGTGCAGCTGCAGCCGGTGCTCCACCCCCCGCAGCCACCGGTAGGCCATCGCCAGGTGCCGCGCGTCCTCACGGCCGACGTAGCCACCGGCGGCGAGCTGGTCGAGCGCCGTCAGCGTCGTGCCGGACCGGACGCTGTCGTCGACGCGGCCGTGCACGAGCTGCAGCAGCTGCACCGAGAACTCGACGTCGCGCAGGCCACCCGGTCCGAGCTTCACCTCGCGGTCGGCGGTGTCACCGCGCAGCGTCCCCTCGACCCGGCGCCGCATCGCTTGCACGTCCTCGACGAAGCCGGGGCGCTCCCCGGCCGACCAGATCAGCGGCGCGACCAGGTCGCAGTAGTCCTGCCCGAGCTTGAGGTCGCCGGCGACGGGTCGGGCCTTGAGCAGCGCCTGGAACTCCCAGGTCTTGGCCCACCGCTGGTAGTAGGCGGCATGGCTGGCGAGGGTCCGGACCAGCGGACCGGACTTGCCCTCCGGCCGCAGGGCGGCGTCGACAGGCCAGGCCGCCTCGCCGCAGACCTGCATCATCCGGCTCGCCAGCAGCGTGGCGGTGTGCAGCGCGGCCTGCTCGTCGGCTCCGTCGTGCGGCTCGGCCACGAACACGACGTCCACGTCGCTGACGTAGTTGAGCTCGCGCCCGCCGCACTTGCCCATCCCGATCACGGCGAGCCGGACCTCGGCGGCGTCGGCCGGCAGTGACGCCCGCGCGACGGCCAGTCCGGCCGACAGGCAGGCAGCCGCGAGGTCGGCCAGCTCGGCGGCCACGTCCTCGACCGCCATCGCCCCGGACAGGTCCCGCGCCGCGAGGGCGACCAGGCAGCGGCGGTACGCCGAGCGCAGCGCCTTCACGGGGTCCGCGGCCGTCGCGACGGCACCCCCGGTGCCCCAGGGCAAGGCGTCCGACGGAGCGGCCCCGACGGCGTCGAGGAGCTGTCGCTGCAGCCCGAACAGCGACGGGCGGACCGACGTGACGTCGTCGTTCGCGAGGACGTACCAGTCGTCCGGATGGGCCACCAGGTGGTCGCCCAGGGCCGTGCTGGTCCCGAGGACGCCGAGCAGCCGCTGCCGCAGGCCCTCCCGCTCGCGCAGCCCCTCGAGGAGCTCCGTCGGGTGCCGGGCGACGGCGACCAGCCGGGCGAGCGCGGTCGCCGCGAGGTCGGGGTCGGGCGTCTCACTGATCGCGATGACGACCGCCCCCGCCTCGGGGTCGATCGGCGCGCCGTCCCGCCACAGACAGGCGTCGCGCAGGGCGTCCGCCGCCGCCGACGTCGACTGGAACCCGAGCCGGATCAGCCGCCCGGTCTCGCTGACGCGCTCGCTCATCTGCCGGCTGCCCGCGTCACTGTGCGGACCTCCCGCCCGCACCCACGCGGGCAACCCGCACAGTCATGTCCGGCCACGCGCCCTCCGGACGGTGCTCGTTCACAGGACCAGGTGGAAGCAGCGGGTCTCAGGGTGGTCCTTCCAGTAGCCGTAGGCCGGGATCGGCGTGAAGCCCTCGGACTCGTAGAGCGCGACGGCCGCGGTCTGCCGGCTGCCGGTCTCGAGCCAGATCTCGACGAGCCGCTGCCCGCGGGCGTGGTCGACGAGCGCGCGCAGCAGGGTCCGGGAGTGGCCCTGTCCGCGGCGGTCGGGGACGACGTACATCCTCTTGACCTCGCCGATGGCGCGCTCGATCAGCGCGAGCCCACCGCAGCCGATGTCCGTGCCGTCCGCGCTGAGGACCAGGAACGTCCCGGGCCGGTCGAACGCCTCCGGCCGCACCGGCGTCGCGCCCTCGTCGTCCTCGTAGAGCGCCTTCATCTCGTCCGACATCGCCTCCGCCAGACCGAGCGCCTCGAGGTAGGGGACGGCGCGGATCATCGCTCGAGCGCGAGCCGTGCGAACCGCCGGACGACCTCGCCCCAGACCTCCTCGATCTCGGGGATCTCCGGCACGGTCCGCTCGAGCACCTCCGCGGGGTCGAGACCCAGCTCCTCGAGCTCCGGGGCGTTGTGCGCGGCCCAGCGCCCCACCATCGCGGCATCGGTCTCGATGTGGAACTGGAGCCCCCAGGCCTTGTCCCCGACCCGGAACGCCTGGTTCGGGTAGGTGGGCGACGACATCAGCAGCGTCGCCGCGGGCGGCAGGTCGGTGACCGCGTCCCAGTGCCACTGCACGACGACGGGGGACAGCGGCAGGTCCCAGAACAGCGGGTCGGCACCAGCCGCGTCGCGCTTGGCGACGAGCTTCGCACCGAGCTCCGGGCCGTGCTCCCCCGGCGTGACCTGACCACCGGTCGCCTCCGCCAGCAGCTGCGCCCCGAGGCAGACCCCGAGGACCGGGACGCTCTGCGCCACAGCGGTCCTGATCAGCTCCTTGGTCCGGCGAAGCCAGGGCGCCGAGCCGTCGTCGTAGGCCTGCTGCGGGCCGCCCATGACGACCAGCGCCTCGTGACTCCCCAGGTCGTCCGGCAGCGGGTCGCCGCGCCACGGCTCGACGACCGACAGCCCGAGGCCGGCCTCGGGCAGCCAGGTCCCGATGAGCCCGGGGTCCTCGGACTCGGTGTGCGTGATGACGAGCGCGGTCACTAGAGCACCGGGAGGTAGCGGTCCAGCTCGAACGGCGTGACGCGTTGGCGGTAGGCGGCCCACTCCTCGCGCTTGTTGCGCAGGAAGAACTCGAAGACGTGGTCGCCCAGGGTGTCGGCGACGAGCTCGCTGCCCTCCATGACGCTGATCGCGTCGGCGAGCGAGCCGGGCAGCGGCGTGATGCCCATCTTGCGGCGCTCGGCGTCGGTGAGCGCCCAGACGTCGTCCTCGGCACCGGGCGGGAGCGGGTACTCCTCCTCGATGCCCTTGAGGCCCGCGGCGAGCAGCAGCGCGAAGCAGAGGTAGGGGTTGGTCGCGCTGTCGGGGCTGCGGACCTCGATGCGGGTGCTGTTGCCCTTGGTCGGCTTGTAGCGGGGGACGCGCACCATCGCCGAGCGGTTGTTGCTGCCCCAGCAGACGTAGTTCGGCGCCTCGCCGCCCCACGTGAGCCGCTTGTAGGAGTTGACCCACTGGTTGGTGACCGCGGTGATCTCGGCGGCGTGCCGGAGCAGGCCGGCGATGAAGTGCTTCGCCACCGACGAGAGGTGCTGGGGGTCGGCCCCGTCGAAGAAGGCGTTCTGGTCGCCCTCGAACAGCGACAGGTGGGTGTGCATCGCGGAGCCGGGCTGGTCGCTGAACGGCTTCGGCATGAAGGTCGCGTAGACGCCCTGCGTGAGCGCGACCTCCTTGATGACGTGCCGCGTCGTGAGGATGTTGTCGGCGGTCGAGAGCGCGTCGGCATACC
>JAODNF010000370.1 GCA_025464915.1 Frankiales bacterium
CCGCCATCTCGCCGGTGGTCAGGTTGCTGACGGCGGAGCCCAGGACGGCGAGGCGCGGTTTGCCGGTGTACCGGTAGGCGTTGACCTCGCGGGTGTCCCACAGCCTTCTGAGGTGACCGTCCGAGACCACCCCGAGGCCGACGCCGTAGGCGCTCACCAGGGTGCCGTCGCGCAGCCCGAGGTCGTCGCCCTGCCAGGGCAGGTCGACGTCGAGCGGGGGCTCGACGGCGTCGCTCGCCCTGAGCCCGTAGGAGGCCGCGGCGAAGGCGCCGACCTTGTGCCCCTGGCCGTCGTCGCCCACCTGGATCAGAGCGCCGCCGACCTTGAGCAGCAGACCTGGGAAGAACGGCGACTCGGGGGCGTCCGAGACGGTGAGCCCTCCGAGGTCGCCGGCAGCGACGCTCGTCACCGTCTGCCCGGCAGCCGGTACGGCTGGGAAGCGGGTGCTCCCGGAGACCCGCCAGACCGCACCGGACGGGTCCTTCACGAGGGCCCCGGAGCGGACCGGCAGGCGCCCGCCGTAGGGGTAGAGCGCCATCTCCGCCCAGGACACCGGGATGGCATTCGCGATGCTGAGGGCGTTCGCTGCGCGCACCGCGGGCGTGACGCCGTAGGCCTTGCCGTCCCTCAGCAGGTAGGTACCGCTCGCGGGGGTGCGCAGCAGCGTGCCGTCGGGGTGCGGGCCGCTGGCGGTCGGGGCCGCGATGTGGTGCGCGGCCTTGAGCGAGTAGTAGGCGTCGTAGACGACGCCGCCCCACCCGGTGCCCTTGCGCAGCTCGAAGTGCAGGTGCGGGCCTGTCGTCTCGGCGTTGCCGGAGTCACCGCGCCAGGCCACGAGCTGGCCCTGCAGGACGCGGACCCCCTCGGCGATGCCCGTCGGGAACGACCACTTCTGGGTTCCCGAGCCGTCGTCCGTACCCGGGGTGTCGTTGTTCACGTGCAGGTACATGGCGGTCCACCCCGCAGCGGCGCCGGAGTCGCAGGCGATGCCGAGGTAGTTGCCGTCCCCGACCCGGGTCTCGCGCTTGAGGGTGACCACGGTCCCGCTGCACGCCGCGACCAGCGGCGACATCTTCGGACCCATCAGGTCCTGGCCCATGTGCTTGCGCGCGCAGCCCGACCGGCACGACAGGAAGGTGTCGCTGAAGGAGGTCGTGCCGACCACGGGGAACGTGATCGGCACGACGACCCGGTCGGTGCTGTAGACCGTGCCCGTCGTGTCGGTGGCGGTCCCGGCGACCGCTGGGGCGGCCGTCAGGCAGGCGCCGGCGACGAGCAGGGCAGTTGCGACGAGTTGGACACGCATGTCCGTTTCCTCGACCGACGATCAAGAAGCCGCGTCACCCGGAGGGGTGAACGGCGTCAGCCGCTGCCCCGCCCGGGCGCCAGGTTCTGGAGGAAGCGACGGGTTCTGCCCTGCTCCGGCGTCTGGTGCGGCAGACTGTTGGACCCCGTCGGAGCAAGGGTTGGAGCACGTTTGTCCGAGCTGTCCCGTGAGGTCGAGCGCGAGCAGGTCGTCGTCGACCGCGCCCTCATGCGGCTCGAGGTGCTGCGCTCGGAGGCGATGGTCCGCGAGCGCGAGACGCTCGCTCCCGGCGTCTCCACCCCGGGCGGCGTCTACGAGCGCGACGTCCAGGCCCTGGCGGCCGCTTCCCGGCGGGTCGACCTCGATGCCGCGGGTGAGGGCCTCGTGTTCGGGCGCCTCGACGTGCTGGAGGGCCCAGCGCTGCACATCGGCCGGCTCGGGCTCCGGACCGAGGACCAGGAGCCGATCGTCGTCGACTGGCGCGCGCCGGCGGCGGCGCCGTTCTACCGCGCCACGGCCGCCGACCCGCTCGGCGTGATCCGCCGCCGCACCATCACCTGCCGCGGTCAGCGGGTCGTGGGGGTGGAGGACGAGCTGCTCGACGCGGACGCCCAGCTCGACGGCACCGTCGTCGGCGACGGGGCCTTCCTCGCCGCCGTCTCGCGCGAGCGCACGTCGCTGATGCGCGACATCGTGGCGACGATCCAGCGCGAGCAGGACCTCGCGGTGCGCGCGCCGGACGACGGGGCCCTCGTGGTCACCGGCGGGCCGGGCACCGGCAAGACCGCCGTCGCGCTGCACCGCGTCGCCTACCTGATGTACGCCCGCCGCGACTGGTACTCCCGCCGCGGCGTGCTGGTCGTCGGTCCGTCGTCCGTCTTCATCGACTACATCGGCGCGGTGCTGCCGTCGCTCGGCGAGACCAGCGTGCGGCTGTCGGACCTCGGCAGCGTGCCCGCGCTCCCCCGCGACCTGACGCTCGACGGGGACGACGACGCCGGGGCTGTGGCGGTCAAGGGCAGCGACCGGATGGTCGGGCTGCTCAAGCGGTCGGTACGGCACCTCTCGGGCGCACAGCGGCTCCGCGATGTGGAGCTGACCCGGTGGGGCTTCGGCCTGACGCTGTCGGTCGAGGAGATGCTGCGCCGCAAGTCCCAGGTCGGGCGCTCTCCTCGCAGCCACAACGCCGGACGCGTCGCCTTCACGAACGCCCTCGTCGACGTCCTGTGGCGGCAGTGGGAGCGCCGCCCCGGCGGGCAGAAGGAGGAACCCGGCGACCGGGAGGACTTCGGACGCTGGCTGAAGGACGAGCCGGTCTTCGTCCGCGAGCTGGAGCGGGCCTGGCCGGTGCTGCGCCCGCTCGACGTCGTGGCAGCGCTCCGGGAGGGCGTCGTTCCCCTGGACAAGGTCGCGAAGGGCCTCTACGACGACGTCGAGCAGGGGGTGCTCGCGCGGTCGTGGCCGGTGACGTCGTTCAGCGCCGCCGACGCTGCCGTGCTCGACGAGCTCGCCTCGATCCTGGGGCCGCCCCCCGAGCCCGAGCCGTCCGAGGACGACTGGGACGAGCTGGCCGAGCTCGACGCCCTGGCCGCGACGCACGAGGTCACGACGTTCGCCGACCGCAACCGGTCCGCCACTCGCGCGCCGGCGCTCGAGGCCGACTACCGCACCTACGCCCACGTCGTCGTCGACGAGGCGCAGGACGTCACGCCGATGCAGTGGCGGATGCTGGGCCGGCGCGCCCGGGGCGCGACCTGGACCATCGTCGGCGACTGGGCCCAGTCGGCGTGGCCGGACGTGTCGGAGGTCCGGCGCGCCCTCGACGAGGTGCTCGGGAAGGCACGCGTCCGGACGTCCGAGCTGTCCACCAACTACCGCACCAGCACCGAGATCGCGGCCCTGGCAGCGCGGGTGCTGTGGCGCATCGACGCCACCGCCGTCGCTCCAGCCGCGGTTCGCCAGACCGGCGTCAATCCCCTGTGGGTCAAGGGATCTGCGTCAGACGTCCCCTCGGCGGTCGCCGCTCTCCTCGGCCAGGTCAGCGGGACGGTCGGCGTCGTCGTACCCCGCTCGCTGCGCAGGGCGTGGACGTTCGACGACCCCCGGGTGTCGGTCGTCGACACCTGGCAGGTCAAGGGCCTGGAGTACGACGGCTGCGTCGTGGTGATGCCCGAGCTGGTGCTGTCGGAGTCGCTGTCGGAGGTGTCCGGCCTGCGCACGCTCTACGTGGCGCTGACCCGCGCCACCCAGCGGCTGGTCGTCGTCTCCGGCCACGACCAGGCCTGGCTCGACTAGGCCGGAGCCGCGGTGGCGGCCTTGCGCTCCCACTCGCGTCGGAAGACGTCCTCGACCTCGTTGTGCCGGCCGAACAGCTGCGGCAGGTCGTCGTAGCTGAGCCGCAGCGCGACGAGGTCCGCGGTGCCGGATGGCTGACAGCTACAGGCCGAGGGTGCGGGCGATCAGCATGAGCTGGACCTCGGTGGTGCCCTCGCCGATCTCGAGGATCTTCGAGTCCCGGTAGTGGCGCGCCACGAGGTACTCGTTCATGAAGCCGTAGCCGCCGTGGACCTGGGTGGCGTCACGCGCGTTGTCCATCGCCGCCTCACCCGCGATCATCTTGGCGATCGAGGCCTCCTTCTTGAAGGGCAGGCCGGCGAGCATCTTCGCCGCCGCGTCGTAGTAGGCCACCCGGGCGGTGTGGGCACGAGCCTCCATCCGGGCGATCTTGAAGGAGATCGCCTGGTACTGCCCGATCGGCTTGCCGAACGCCTCGCGCTCCTTGGCGTACTTCACCGACGCGTCGACGCAGCCCTGGGCGACGCCGGTCGCCACGGCAGCGATCGCGATGCGCCCCTCGTCCAGGATCGACAGGAAGTTGGCGTAGCCGCGGCCCCGCTCGCCCAGCAGGTTCTCCTCGGGGACGCGCACGTCGTCGAAGGTCAGGGGATGGGTGTCGCTCGCGTTCCAGCCGACCTTGTCGTAGGCCGGCTCAGCGGTGAACCCCTTGGTCGGGACGGGTACGAGGATGCTCGAGATCTCCTTCTTGCCCGCGGCGTTGACGCCGGTGACCGCGGTGACCGTGACGAGCTTGGTGATGTCGGTGCCGCTGTTGGTGATGAACGCCTTGGTCCCGTTGATCACCCACTGGCCGCCCTCGAGCGTGCCCGTCGTCGCGTCGTCGTCCATCGGGGTCTCGTCGACCACGCCGGTCGTGCGGGTGCCGCCGGCGTCGCTGCCCGCACCCGGCTCGGTGAGCCCGAAAGCGCCGAGGGCCGAACCGCTGGTCAGCATCGGGAGCCACTCCTGCTTCTGCTTCTCGGTGCCGAACCGATAGACCGGCATGGTGCCGAGGGAGCAGCCGGCCTCGAGCGTCATGGCGACGGACTGGTCGACCTTCGCGAGCTCCTCGAGCGCCAGGCAGAGGGTGAAGTAGTCGCCACCCATGCCGCCGTACTGCTCAGGGAAGGGCAGGCCGAACAGGCCCATCTCCCCCATCTGCTTTACGACCTCGTAGGGGAAGGTGTGCGTCCTGTCGTGGTGGTACGAGACGGGCGCGACCACCTCGTTGGCGAACTCCTGCACGACCTTCTTGAGGGTCAGCTGGTCGTCGCTGAGACGGGTGTCCAGGGTCATCAGTCGTCCTTCTTCGCGAGGGCAGTCACTGCCCGGCTGGGTGACGGGCGGCCGAGCTGCTCGGCCATCCAGACGGAGGTGGCGACCAGCGCGTCGAGGTCGACGCCGGTCTCGATGCCGAGGCCATGGAGCTGCCAGAGCAGGTCCTCGGTGGCGAGGTTGCCCGTGGCGCTCTTCGCATAGGGGCAGCCGCCGAGGCCACCCGCGCTCGCGTCCACCACGGTGATGCCGTGCTGCAGCGCCACGAGCGTGTTGGCCAGGGCCTGGCCGTAGGTGTCGTGGAAGTGCACGGCGAGCTGGTCGACCGCGATCCCCTGCTCGCCCAGGGACGCCAGCAGCGCGGTGACCTGGCCGGGGGTCGCGACGCCGATGGTGTCGCCGAGGCTGAGCTCGGTGATGCCCATGTCGAACAGGCTGCGCGCGTGGCCGGCGACGACGTGCGGGTCGACGGGACCCTCCCACGGGTCGCCGAAGCACATGGAGAGGTAGCCGCGCGCCATCAGGCCGGCGCCCCGGGCCCGGTCGACGACCGGCCTGAACATCTCGAGCGACTCGGCGACGGACCTGTTGAGGTTCTTCTGGGCAAAGGTCTCGGTGGCGCTGCCGAACACGGCGATCTCCCTCACCCCCGCATCGAGCGCCCGGTTGAGGCCCTTGTCGTTCGGGACGAGGACGGGCATCCGCACCCCGTCGGGGGGGTCGAGGAGCGCGAGCAGCTCCGCGGCGTCAGCGAGCTGCGGGACCCACTGGGGGCTGACGAAGCTGGTGGTCTCCACCGCCCGGTGACCCGCCGCGAGGAGCTGCCGGATGAACTCGGCCTTCACCTCGGTGGGGATGAGCGCCTTCTCGTTCTGGAGGCCGTCGCGGGCTCCGACCTCGTAGACGGTGACGCGCCTCGGCAGCCCGCTCACGGGGGCGACCCCGTAACCGGTGCTCACGGCGTCACCGTCGCGAGCAGCTCGTCGACCCTGACCTGCTGGCCGACCCGGACGAGGACCTCGCCGACGGTGCCGTCCGTCGGAGCGGTCAGGGTGTGCTCCATCTTCATCGCCTCCACGACGACCAGCGCCTGGCCCTTCGTGACGGCTTCCCCCGCCTCCACGTGGACGGCGATCACGGAGCCCGGCATGGGGCTGATCACGTCACCGTCATGGGCGTGCGCGTCCTCCGCACGCAGCGTGCGCGGGTGCTCGGAGATCGGCCAGGCGGCGCCCTGGGCGCCCACCCAGGTGGTGGCCCCGTCGACTGCGACGTGCCAGGTCGTCGTGCGGCCGTCGAGCGTGACGTGCACGACGCCGTCGCCCCTCGTCCCGCTCACGGTGCGGGGCGCCGCGTCGTCGTCGACGAGCTGGTCGCCCAGGAGGGAGACGCCGGCAGTCCGGCCACCGGGAAGCGCCAGCAGCCAGCGACGCGTCGCCGGCCCGCCGGGTCGCCAGGCGGAGTGCCAGAGGTCGTCGCCCGGCTCGTTCAGCACGTAGGCCGCAAGGGCCTCGACGGGAACCTCATCGGTGGTGAGCTCCTCGAGGTGCCGCTCGATGAAGCCCGTGTCGAGGTCGCCCGCCTGCACCTCGGGACGCTGCAGCAGCCGGCGCAGGAAGGCGGTGTTGGTGGGGACACCGAGGACGACCTGCTCCGACAGCGCGTGGTCGAGGACCTGCAGGGCCGTGGCCCGGTCCGGCCCCCACGCGATGACCTTGTTGAGCATCGGGTCGTAGGTGCTGCCGACCGCCGTGCCCTCGATCAGGCTGCTGTCGACGCGGACGTGCTCACCCGTCGGCTCGCGCAGCTGCAGGACGGTGCCGCCGCTGGGCAGGAAGCCGCGGCTGGGCTCCTCGGCGTAGGTGCGGACCTCGATGGCGTGACCGTGAAGCTGCACGTCGTCCTGGGTGAAGCCGAGGGCGTGGCCGGCGGCGATCCGGACCTGCTGCGCGACCAGGTCCTCGCCGGTCACGAGCTCGGTCACCGGGTGCTCGACCTGCAGCCGCGTGTTCATCTCCATGAAGAAGAACTCGTCGGGCCGGTCCGCGCTGACGATGAACTCCACCGTGCCGGCGCCGACGTAGCCGACGGCCTGCGCGGTCGCGACGGCGGAGGCACCGATGCGGGCCCGGGTCGCCTCGTCGAGGAGCGCGGACGGCGCCTCCTCGACGACCTTCTGGTGGCGGCGCTGCAGCGAGCACTCGCGCTCACCCAGGTTCACGGTCGTGCCGTGCGTGTCGGCCAGGACCTGCACCTCGATGTGGCGTTGCGTCTTCACGTACCGCTCGAGGAACAGGGTGTCGTCGCCGAAGCTCGACAGCGCGGTGCGGCGCGCGCTGACCAGTGCGGCGGGCAGGTCGTTCGCGTCCTCGACGAGGAACATTCCCTTGCCACCGCCGCCGGCGGACGGCTTGACGAGGACGGGGTAGCCGACCTCCGCGGCCGCCTCGACCAGGTCGGCGTCGGTCATGCCGGGCTCGGTGCGTCCGGGCACGACCGGCACCCCGGCCTTCGCCACGGTCTGCTTCGCGCTGATCTTGTCGCCCATCACCTCGACGGCCGCGACGGGCGGCCCGATGAAGACGATGCCGTTGTCGGCGAGGGCCTGGGCGAACTCGGCGTTCTCGGCCAGGAAGCCGTAGCCCGGGTGCACCGCCTGCGCGCCGGTCTGCTTGCAGGCTGCGACGACCCGCTCGATCGACAGGTAGGACTCGCGGGCGTTCGCCGGGCCGAGGCGGACGGCGACGTCCGCCTCCTGCACGTGGCGCGCACCGGCGTCCGCGTCGGAGTAGACGGCGACCGTGCGGATCCCCATGGACCGCAGGGTCTTCATGACGCGGACCGCGATCTCGCCGCGGTTGGCCACCAGGACAGTCGTGAACATTCCTTGCGTCCCTGCTTCCGATCCCGAACGTGGCTGCGCTTCTGAGGACGTCACGCCGGTCACATCCGGCTGCGCTGATGGTTCCTCATGCTCTTCGTCCCTCATCACATTCGGAACACGCCGTAGGAGACGTCTTCGAGCGGCGCGTTCGCGCAGGCGGACAGGGCAAGGCCTACCACGGTGCGGGTGTCGAGCGGGTCGATGACGCCGTCGTCCCAGAGCCGGGCGGTCGAGTAGTAGGGGTGGCCCTGCTCCTCGTACTGCTGGCGGATCGGGTCCTTGAACGCGTTCTCCTCCTCGGCGCTCCACTCACCGCCTCGCGCCTCGATGCCGTCGCGACGGACGGTGGCGAGGACGGACGCGGCCTGCTCCCCGCCCATCACGGAGATCCGGGCGTTCGGCCACATCCAGAGGAAGCGCGGCGAGTACGCCCGGCCGCACATCGAGTAGTTGCCGGCGCCGAAGGACCCCCCGACCACGACGGTCAGCTTCGGCACCCGGGCGCACGCGACGGCCGTGACCATCTTCGCGCCGTGCTTGGCGATGCCGCCGGCCTCGTACTCGCGACCCACCATGAAGCCGGTGATGTTCTGGAGGAACAGCAGCGGGATGGAGCGCTTGTCGCAGAGCTCGATGAAGTGCGCGCCCTTCATGGCGGACTCGGCGAACAGCACGCCGTTGTTGGCGATGATGCCGACCGGGTGGCCGTGGATGCGGGCGAAGCCGGTGACGAGCGTCGCGCCGTACTCCTTCTTGAACTCCTGGAAGCGCGAGCCGTCGACGATGCGGGCGATCACCTCGCGCACGTCGTAGGGGGTTCGGGAGTCGGTGGGCACGACGCCGTAGAGCTCGGACGGGTCGACGGCGGGCGCCTCGACCTCCTCGAGGGTCCACGGCACGTCGGCCCTGGGCCCGAGGGTGCTCACGATCCCGCGCATGATGCGGAGCGCGTGCTCGTCGTCGTCGGCGAGGTGGTCGGTGACACCGGAGGTCTTGCTGTGCAGCAGACCACCGCCGAGGTCCTCGGCCGTGACCACCTCGCCGGTCGCGGCCTTCACCAACGGCGGGCCGCCGAGGAAGATCGTGCCCTGCTCCCGGACGATGATCGCCTCGTCCGACATGGCCGGGACGTAGGCGCCGCCGGCGGTGCAGGAGCCCATGACGGCAGCGATCTGGGGGATGACGCGCGCGGACCTGGTGGCCTGGTTGTAGAAGATCCGGCCGAAGTGGTCGCGATCGGGGAAGACGTCGTCCTGCTTCGGCAGGAACGCACCTCCGCTGTCGACGAGGTAGAGGCAGGGCAGGTTGTTGGCCAGGGCCACCTCCTGCGCGCGCAGGTGCTTCTTCACGGTCATCGGGTAGTAGGTGCCGCCCTTGACGGTGGCGTCGTTGGCCACGACGACGCACTCGCGGCCCGCGACCCGTCCGATGCCGGTGATGACGGACGCACCCGGTGCGTCCCCGTCGTACATCCCGTGGGCGGCGAGCGGGGAGAGCTCGAGGAACGCAGATCCCCTGTCCAGCAGGGCGTCCACCCGCTCGCGCGGCAGCAGCTTGCCGCGTGCGACGTGCTTCTCGCGCGCGCTCGCGGGGCCGCCGAGGGAGGCCTGGGCGAGCTCGGAGCGCAAGTCAGTGACGAGCGCGGCGTGGTGCGCGGTGTTGCGGACGAACGACTCGCTGCCGGGGGCGGCGGTCGTGCGCAGGACGGGGGCGTCCACCTGAGATCTCCCTGTTGTTAGCGACCTCTAACATGCAGTAGGTTAGAGGCCTCTAACAAGGAAGGCAAGAGCACGCTGTGTCCACTCCCCGGCAGGAGCAGATCCTTCGCGAGGCCGCGCGGATGTTCGCGGAGTACGGGTACCACGGGGTGTCGACCGAGGACCTCGGCGCGGCGGTCGGGATCAGCGGCCCTGCGGTGTACCGGCACTTCGCCTCCAAGGACGCGTTGCTCGCCGACCTGCTCGTCGGCATCTCCGAGGAGCTGCTGCAGAACGGCCGGGTAGAGGTGGCGGGTTCGCGCCACCCGACCGAAGCACTCGAGCGGCTGGTCGACAAGCACCTGGAGTTCTCTCTCACCGAACCGGACCTGATCCGTGTGCAGGACCGCGACCTGGCCTCGCTGTCGCCCGCGGACCAGCGCCAGGTCCGCCGGCTGCAGCGCTCCTACGTCGAGCTCTGGGTGGACCAGCTCTCCTGCGACCGGGAGGAGGGCCGGGCCAGGGCGCACGCGGTCTTCGGGCTGCTCAACAGCACGCCGCACCTGGCGAACGCGCCGCAGCACGCCGCGATGCTCAAGCAGATGGCGCTCGCCGCCCTCCGCTCCTGATCAGCCCTCGGCCCGGAAGCTCTGCTGCACCTGGTCGAAGAGCGCCTGCGACGCCGCCCACTCGCTGTCCCTGCTCTGCACGAAGACGGCGTACCCCACGCCGTCGACCACCCGCGCACGGTCGAGCGCGTGCAGCTGGGCACCCCCGTCGGCGTAGCGGAACTCCCAGTCGGCGGCGTCGCTGGCACCCGGCTGCGAGATCGTCTCGAGCCGCACCCGCTCGTAGCCTTCGTGGCTCTTGCGGAAGGCCTTCTCCTGGTCGCGCCACGCGCCGACGGCTGACGGGCCGGCGGGGTCCCGCCGGGCCACGAGCAGGTAGCGACCGCCGGCCGGGTCCGAGAAGCGCGTGCCCGAGGAGTCGCCGCTCTGGCGCCAGCCGTCAGGAACGGCCAGGCTCCAGCCCTCCCCGGAGACGCGCCGGAAGCCCGACGGCAGGCCGCCGTCGGACGCAGCCGAGGGCGCCTGCGAGGAGACCGGGGACGCCGCCTCGGTCGCTGAGGCAGACGCCGAGGCCCGGGGCGAGCCCACGGCGGTACCCGTGCCCGACGGGTCGCTGCCGCCGCCGGAGAGCAGCACCCCGGCGGTGCC
>JAODNF010000379.1 GCA_025464915.1 Frankiales bacterium
TCCACCTCGAGCGAGCCGCCGGAGAGGCGGGCGCGCTCGCGCAGCAGGCCGAGCCCGACGTGGCGGCCGCGGTCGGGGCGCACGGCGGACGGGTCGAAGCCGGGGCCCTCGTCGCGGACCTGCGCGACGACGCAGTCCTCGAGGACCTGCAGCGAGACGGTGGCGTCGTCGACGTCGGCGTGCTTGACGACGTTGAGCAGCGCCTCCTGGAAGAACCGGTAGACCGTGACGGCGGAGGCGAGCGGCAGCGGGTAGGGCGACTCGGGCCACTCGATGGCGACGTTGAGGCCGTACCGGCTGTTCATGTCGAGGCGCAAACCCCCGACGGCTGAGGCCAGGTCGCCGTCGCGCAGGGCCGGCGGGCGGGTGCGGGCCATGACGGCGCGGACCTGCTCCTCGGCGTCCTCGACGTAGTCGGCGACCTTGCTGATGTCGGCATCTCCGGCAAGCATGGAGCGGGCGATCATGAGCGACTGGGCGACGGTGTCGTGCAGCTCTGCCGCCAGCTGACCGCGGGCGCCCTCCTCAGCGGCGACCAGGCCGGACAGGAGCTCGAAGACGCCGGCGCCGGCGGTCTCCGCCTCACGGCGGTGCCGCTCGCCCAGCTCGTCGGCGACGCGGACGCGCAGGTGCAGGGCATCGAGGGTGCGGCCGAGCTCGCCCACCTCGAGGGACGAGCGGGCGACCATGCGGGTGCTGGCGACGGGGAGGCCGGGCTCGGCGATGCGGCGGGCGGCGTCCTCGTGCAGCGACCGCAGCGCCGCGGCGAGCTGGATCGCGGCGACGACGGAGCACAGGACGACGAGCAGGCCGGCACAGGCGCCGGCGGCCAGGGCCTGGGTCGCGGTCGGTGTCAGACCACCGTCGGCGCGCAGCACGGCTGCGACGACACCGCACACGGTCAGGACCGCGCCACCACCGAGGAGCGCGGCCCAGACGGCGAGCGGCAACCCTCCCCGGCGCCTCACCGGAGGATGCCCGTCGTGGTCCAGTCCGTGGCCGGTCGGCTGGGAGAAGCGGGGGTGCCCAGGTCTCCCGCACCGACCAGATCAGGATCGGCAGCCAGCGCGATGGCACCGAGGAGCGACGCGACCGCGCGCTCGACGAGGTGCAGCTCCTCGACGATGTCGTCGACGCCGCCGTCCGCCTCCGCCAGCCGGGCCAGCCGGTCAGCGGACTCGCGAAGGACCATGAGGGCCGGGGCGGTGGCGGCGCCGAGGTCCGCGATGCCCTTCGCCGCTGTTCCGGCGGCTGTGGCCTGCTGGGACGCGGACGTCGCCTGCTCGTGCAGGTCGGCGACGGACAACCAGCCCTGCGCCTGACCGACGAGGACCTCGGCGAGCCGGATGTCGGCGCGGCCGAAGGCGGGCGAGCCGGCGTCGCGGCGGATGATGATGACGGCCTGCGGGCCGGCGGCGTTCTCGAGGACGCTGGAGCACCAGGGGCGACCGGCCTCGATGCCGATCGTCACGCCCTTCGCCCCGAGTGCGCGCATGACCCATGCCTCGTCGAAGACCTCGGACTCGACCCGCACGCGCTGCGGCGAGCCGGACTCGTCGCCCGCGTAGCGGACGGGCCCGTCGGCCGCGAGCAGCACCATCTCGACGTCTGCGCCGCCGAACAGCCGAGCAGCTGCGGTGACCACGACGCGGGCCGAGGAGTCGGAGCTGCGCGCGGTGGCGCGCTCCTGACCGGCGGCGAGCTCGGCGAACAGCCGGGCCTCCTGGGCCTGGCGGGTCTGCTGGTCGTAGGAGGTCCAGAGCAGAGCGAGGGGTACGACGAGACCGAACAGCCCGAGCGGCGCGTTCAACCCGAGATAGGCGGCGAGCAGGCCGATCGAGCTGTTGCCGGTGGTGTGCACCAGGGACAGCGGGAACGACGTCACGACCAGCGGCACGAACCGCTGCTCACTGGTGACCGAGACGGCCAGCCCGACGAGCGTGTTGTTGACGAGGAAGAAGGCGCCGAGCCCGGCCATCGCGCCCAGGATGCCGCCGCCGCAGGCGCCGGCGACGAGGGAGCCGGCCGCCGCGCCGGTCGCGAAGACCGACAGGTTGAAGAGCTTCTTCAGGGTCGGGCGGCGCAGTGCGGTCTGGGCGGCGAGCACGCCGAGGAGGACGGCGAGCGTCGTCCAGCTGCCGGTCGCGACGACCCAGGCGCCGCCGAGCGCGCTCTCGGTGAGGGAGAACGACCAGCTCTGCCGACCGAACTGCAGGTTGACGACCGCCATCTCCGACGCCGCGACGAGAGCGGCCAACAGGGGCACGGCCCACCAGGCCGGGCTCGCGAAGACGTCGAAGGCGGTCGCGAGCGCGCCGAAGACCGCAGTGGCCGCAGCCACCCCGGACACGACGCGCGTAGGGCTCACGACTGGTCGCTCCCGCTGTTGCAGCCGCTGTCGCAGCCCCAGCTGTCGCCGGACCAGCTGCTGGCCGACCAGGACGACGCGGACCAGCTGCTGGCCGACCAGGACGACGCGCTCCAGGACGACGCGCTCCACGAGCTCGCGTCGAAGCTCGTCTCGCCGGTCGCGTCACCGCTGCCGTCGAGGGCCTGCCCGTCCGGGCCGGCGCACGGCGTGGTCGTGGTCGTGACGAGTCCCTGGCCGTCGCGGCGGCCGTGCACGTCGCCGGCGCCGCAGCGGATGGCCGCCTTCACCTGGGCGGCAGTCGAACCCGGGTTGGCGTTGAGGTAGATCGCCGCCAGCCCGGACGTGATGGCCGTCGCCTGCGACGTACCGGAGCCGCGGAACAGCCCGTGCGGCAGGTGCTTCGTCGATGCGGCCCGCTCGATGACCGACCCCAGCGGCAGCAGGCCCAGGACGTCGACACCACTGGCGACGACGTCGGGCTTGGCGTAGCCGTAGATGTTGTCCGAGCCGCTGAACGGCGCGACCCGGCCGGTGTCGATGTCGGCTGCGCCGACGGTCAGGACCCGCGGGTCGAAGCCGGGGTCGCCGACCTGCCCCCGCTCGTTGCCGGAGGCGACGACGACCGTCACACCGGCGTCCCGCACCTTCTCCACGGCATCCGTGAGGGGGTCGGCGCCGTAGGCCTTCTTCGGGCGGTCGTGCGAGAGCGCGAGGTTGGCGACGTCGACCTGGCCGGCGTGCGCCGCGATCCACTCGAGCCCGCCGATGACCCGGGACAGCGAGGTGCTGCCGTCCTGGTTCGCGACCCGGACGTTGAGGACCGTGGCTGCCGGCGCGATCCCGAGGGGCTTGCCCTTGGTGCCGTCCGCTGCTCCGCCTGCGATGACCGTCGCCATGAACGTGCCGTGGCCGTAGCCGTCCGGATAGGTGCCGCCCGTGCGGGTCTGGCCGGGGGTCGAGGCGTCGACCGCGTCGACGAGGCGACCGGAAGCGCGGTTCAGCGCGTCGGTGTCGCTGACGCCGGTGTCGACGACGGCGATCCGCACGCCGTTACCGGCGTCCGGCTTCCCGGCGCGGCCGTCGAGGCCCTCCGAGGCGAGGTTGGCGCCGTTGCTGTCATCACCGTGGCGGCTGTCGAGCGTGACGCTGTTGTCCAGGTCCAGGCCGCGCACGCCGGGCGTGCGGGCGAGCTGCGCCAGCGCGCCCTCGTGACCGCGGACGACGGCCATGTGCAGCGCCGGCAGCGAGCCGACGACCTGCACGCCGCCCGTGCCGACCGGGGCGCCGTCGAAGCTGACCACCGCCTGGAGCACCGGGCCGGCCGCGGCGGGGAGGGCGAGCAGGCAGCTCGCCCCGAGGAACGCGCCTACGAGCGTGCCGGACGAGGCACGGCGTACGACGGCTGATCCGGTCACTGAGGGTCCTCCTGTGGGCTGTTCGTCCTCCCTTCGGCAGCAAAGAGCCCCGACTGCAGCGTTGACGGGGCTTGTCAGCCGATCGGCCTAACGGCCTCGCTTGGGCCTTTCGGAGCAAAGTCCGGCTACAGGAGGACCTCCCGACAGCCGAAAGACCCTGTGAGACGCAGGGAAACGACCCTGCTCAGGCAAGGTGGAGGACGCGGTGGCAGCCGGTCTAGAGGGCGCGCTGGACAGCATCCCGGCGCAGGCTGGGGAGAACCCTGGCTTCTCCGCCATGGTCGTGGACGACCACCCGCTCGTTCGCGAGTCGATGGTCAACCGCCTGAAGATGATGGGCGCCCGTGAGGTGGTCGAGGCCGCCACTATCGGCGAGGCCCGCGCCCGTGCCAACCTCTCCGGACCGCGTGAGCTGTGCGTGCTCGACCTCGGCCTCCCCGACGGCTCCGGACTCGACCTGCTCGCCGACCTGCGCTCCGCCGGCTGGCAGCGCCTCGTCGTGCTGTCCGCCGCCGACGACCCCTACAGCGTCCGCGCCGCGTTCGTCGCCGGCGCCCAGGGCTACCTGCTCAAGTCCGCCTCCCCCGTCGTCGTCGCCGACGGGGTCCGTCGCGTCCTCGACGGCGGCGTGTACGCCGACCCCTCCGTCGCCTCCCTTCTGGCCGCCGGCCTGCGCGGCGGCCCGGTCGACACCGGCGTCTCCGAGCTCTCCGGCCGCGAGGTCGAGGTGCTCCGCCTGGTCGCCGACGGTCAGTCCAACAAGCAGATCGGTGACGAGCTCGGCCTGTCGGCCCTGACCGTCAAGTCGCACCTCGCCCGGATCGCGCGCAAGCTCGGCACCGGCGACCGCGCCGAGATGGTCGCCCTCGCGATGCGTGCGGGAGTCATCCGCTAGGCGCTACTGTCCCCTCACTCATCTGGGGGGTTCTGTGCAGGTTCGCAGTCATCTGTCCGTACTTGCTGCGCTCGCTCTGGGCGCAGCCGCCTTGACCTTCGCTCCCGTTGCGGGCGCAACGGCGAGCAGTCCGCTGCTGCCCGCCGGCCCGCTCGGCGTGGTCGGGAACCGCATCGTCGACGGTGCAGGCAACACGCTGATCCTGCGCGGGATCCACCGAGACGGCCTGGAGGCCGTGAAGAGCAAGAACATCTCCTCCGTACCGACGGACGACGAGATCGCGCGCATCGGCAACTACCCGGGAACCGGTTGGAACGCCAACATCGTCCGGGTCCCGGTGGGAGCTCCTCAGTGGACCGGTGCGTGCCCGCTTCTCTTCACACCCAGCGCAACGAGCTATCAGGCGATCGTCGACGCCACGGTCAGCTCGATCACCCGTCGAGGCATGATCGCGCTGCTCGACCTGCACGAGACCGCCCCTGGCTGCGGCGCCATAAGCCGCCACTGGATGCCGGACGACGCCGGTGTTCGACCCTTCTGGCAGAGCGCCGCAGCTCACTACGACAACAACCCGCTGGTCGCGTTCGAGCTCTTCAACGAGCCCTTCAACGTCGACCAGCCGACCTGGCGCGATGGCACGGATACCGCCACGTTCCAGGAGTGCCTGAACCCCGGGCCTTCGGCCACCCAGCTCCAGAAGACGACCTACCAGAAGTGCCTGCTGACTGCTCCCAAGTACCAGGCCATGGGGATGCAGGACCTCGTTGACCTGGTCCACGGGATCGCGCCGACGCACCTGTTGGTGGTCGACGGCCCCAACTACGCGCAAACCGCTCCGGCCGCACCTCTCGCCGAGCCGGACACCTCGCATCCCAAGATCGCCTACGCGGTGCACCCGTACACCTGCACACAGCCGACTTCCGCCTGCAACGATCCCGCGACGTACGCCCACGCCGCGACGTCGATCCTCGGCGCCTTCAAGGCGTTCAGCGACAGCAACCAGGTCCCCGTGCTGGCCACGGAGTTCGGCTGGCCTACACACACCGGAGCCGCGGGAGAGAACGCCGGACCTGGCTTCTTCACCGACACCTTCGCCTTCTTCCGGGCCCAGTCCCCGCAGTGGGGCTACACGGCCTTCGCGATGGACGGCCAGACCCAGGGCGCCTACTCCTTGCTCGATGACGCGAGCACCCTGCACCCGAACATCACGGGTGCAACGGTCAAGTCGGACATCGCCGCGACGTGGTGACCAAACCGCCCTGACAAAGTAAGGTTCGCGTACCCACCCAGCTCTCATTCCTTACCCGGAGCCCACGTGCGCCTGCCCCGGCTCGCGATGCTCGCTGCGACCGCGGCGACCACCGCCTGTCTCGTGACGCCCGCGCCTGCGGCCATGCGCCCCGGCCTGCACGTGTCGGGCAACCGGATCGTCGACTCGGCCGGGCACACCGTGGTCCTGCGGGGCGTGAACAGGGCGGGTACGGAGGGCGTCTCGGGCTCGAGCGGTGTCGCCGTGTCCGACGCCGAGATCGGCTAC
>JAODNF010000443.1 GCA_025464915.1 Frankiales bacterium
GAGCTCCGCGGCATGGATGCTGCCGGCATCCGTTAGCTGAACGCCTGAGCCAACTCCCCTCGTCGCCGCGGAGAGGCCGCACGTCGCGCCTCGATGTCGGAGTCAGCGGGAGAAGGGGATGTTGCCTGAGGTGTAGGCGAAGCAGGAGCAGCCGTCGTCCCACTTGCCCTTGCGGTAGCCGCTGACGCCGTCGACGAAGCCGAGCCCGGTGGTGAACCGGGTCTGGAAGGTCACGGCCGAGGAGTAGCTCGTGCCCAGAGTCTGGACGCCTGCGGCGAGGGCGGACCGGCTGACGCCCATGCCGACAGGTGCGGCGTCGAGCCCGGCCCCCAGGAACCTCAGGTCATCGCAGGCGGTCAGCACGTCGTGGTAGCCGTTGCCGGTGGTCGGCGGGTTGTAGCCCTTGCGGTGGAGCAGGGCCAGGCAGGCCCTACCGGCCGGGGTGAACTTGCTCGTGTCGAGGGTGTCGTACGGCGGGTAGTAGCCGAGGAAGACCGAGCCCTCGAGCGCCCTGGCCGGGACGTTGGTGGCGACGTTCGAGAGCACCTCGTTGCTGTCGTAGCCGTAGCGGGGGTAGTAGCCCTGCGAGGCCGCGCCGACACCGAAGAAGCCGATCAGCCAGGCGTTGTTCTCGACGGCGATGACGTGCGTGACGCCGGCGGAGCGGAACTTCAGCACGGCGGCCTGCACCTGGCTCTGGTTCCGGCTGACGTCGCCCTCTGACTGGACGGGAGCGAACGCCTCCTTGACCTTGACCTTGATGCCGAGCGAGGTGAGCGAGCGCTCGAGGATCTGCTCCGCCTGGGTGTAGGCGGGGGTGTCCTCGTACATCACGCCGAGCGTGATCGGCGTGGTGGAGGTGAAGTAGCCCATCTCGTCGAGGACCTTGCCGTAGACGGCCATCAGGTGGTCCTGCGCGATGCCGCCCGGCTGGTAGACGTAGGACAGGCCGTTGTACTGCGCGCTGACGCCGTCGGTGAACGAGCTGTCGATGAGGGCGCTGCCGCCCTTGGTCACGCACCTCGCGAAGCCGGGCGAGCTGTCACCGACGGCCACGAGGACGTGGTGGTCGTGCGTGAACGACTCGCACGCAGCGGCTTCCTCGGCCGCGACGTTCGACGTGAGGTTGATCTGGTAGTAGACCGGCTGGATCTTGTGGCCCCGGATGCCGCCGCGGGTGTTGAGGTCACCGATGAGCAGGTTCCACACCTGCTTCACGTCCGCGCCGGCGAGGCCCTGACCGATGGAGCCGAGCACCGCGTTGGACTGGCTCGAGTCGGCGTAGGGGATGCCGATGGTGATCGGCGCGCTCCTCCTCAGGGCGTGGGGCTCGTTCGTCGTCGCTGAGGTGCCGGCCGAGGTCGTCGCGCCGGTGCGGGGGATCAGCGTGGTTCCGGACCCGTTGCCTGTCGCTGAACTCAGTGCGGTGGTGCCGCTCCCCGTGATCTGCCCCGTCGACGTGGTGAGGGCACCGGCGCTCGGACCACCGCCGGGGCTGAGGCCCAGGCCGTCGCCGCTCACGGCCGCGGCGCCCGACCCGGGCACCGTGGTGCCGCAGGCGGCCAGGGCCGAGACGGCGAACGCGACCACGGCCGCACGCGCGAAGCTGGGCATCAAGGCTCCCGATATATACAGTCAGGCCTGACTTGTCGTGAAACGTACACGCCTCACAGCGGCCACGCCAGGGAGGTCGGAACGCGCTCCCGTGCCGGCGAGCGCCTGCGTCAGGCGTCGCGGCGGGTGATGACGACCGCCGCGCCGGCGAGCGCCGCAGCGACCCAGGCGAGCATCGTGATGAGCCCAGCAGTCGGTCCGAGGTTGCCGTTCGTCGGCGGCTGGTCGGAGAACATCGCGAGGCCGGCGTTGAGCGGCAGGTAGTGCGAGACGGACGTCGCCCAGGACGTTCCGAGCGCCGCGAGGATCCCGGGGGCGACGAGCAGCAGCCCGACCAGGCTCGCGATGCCGCCGGCGGTGCTGCGCACCAGGCAGCCGAGGCCGAGGCCGAGCAGACCCACCAGCGTCAGGTAGCCGGCGAGGGAGATGATCACGCGCACTGCGTGCGGGGCGCCGATGCCCACGCCGAAGGTGCCGAGGAAGCTCTGCCCGAGGAAGAACGCGGCGAAGGACGCGGCCAGCATCGCGACGAACCCGAGCGCGGCGAAGACCAGCACCTTGGCCCACAGCGCGGGCAGCCGGGTCGGGACGGCGGTGAAGGTGGCACGGATGGTGCCGGTCGCGTACTCGCCCGTGATGGACAGGACGCCGAGAACGCCCATCACCAGCTGGGTGAGCCCGAACCCACGGAGGGGCGTGGTCAGCAGGTCGCGGTCCTCGGGATCGGTGAACGCCGCCCCGCGCACCAGGTCGTCGTGGAGGTGGTTGCCGATGAGGGCCGAGGCCACGACGAGGACGACCACGCCGGCGAACAGGGTCACCCACGTCGAGCGGAGGGTCTGGAGCTTGAGCCACTCCGAGCGCAGCAGCCGCGGGAACGTGACCCCGCGCTTCCCGGCCGTCGTCGCGGTGCTCATGCGCTCACCCCAGTCACGTGGCCGTGGTAGTCGACGGCATCGCGCGTCATGTCCATGAAGGCCTCCTCGAGCGAGGCCTCGTGCGGGGCGAGTCCGTGCAGCACGATCCGGTGGTCCAGGGCGGACTGGCCGATCTGAGCCACGGTCAGCCCGCTCACCTCGAACGACTGCGCGTCCCGGACGACGACGCGGACACCCGGCCCGGCAAGGGCGTCCGCGAACGGCGCCGCCTGCGGCGTGCGGACGATGACGGTCCCGGACGACGCGCTGTCGATCAGCTCCTGGATGGGCACGTCCGCCAGCACCTTGCCGCGGCCGAGCACGATCACGTGCTCCGCGGTCTGGGCCATCTCGCTCATCAGGTGGCTCGCGACGAAGACGGTCCGGCCCTCGGCGGCGAGCCCGCGCAGCAGGTCCCGCACCCAGCGGATGCCCTCGGGGTCGAGGCCGTTCACCGGTTCGTCGAGCAGGACGACGGCGGGGTCGCCGAGCAGCGCGGAGGCGATGCCGAGGCGCTGCCCCATGCCGAGGGAGAAGGCGCCGGCGCGCTTGCGACCGACGTCGGCCAGGCCGACGAGGTCGAGCACCTCCTCGACCCGCGACGTGGGGATGCCGTGCGTGGCGGCGAGGATCCGGAGGTGGTTGTAAGCGGACCGCGAGGAGTGGACCGACTTCGCCTCCAGCAGCGCCCCGACCTCATGCAGCGGTGCGCTGCTGGCCCGGTAGTCCTTGCCGTTGACAGTGACCGAGCCGGAAGAGGGCCGGTCGAGTCCGAGGACCATGCGCATGGTCGTCGACTTGCCCGCCCCGTTGGGGCCGAGGAAGCCGGTGACGATGCCGGGTCTGACGGTGAACGTCACGTCGTCCACCGCTGTCGTCGCGCCGTAGCGCTTGGTCAGTCCACGGGCCTCGATCACCCTGCGACCGTAAGCCCCGGACCTGCTGACTTGCTGAGAGCGACCTGGGTGCGCTGCGAACAGCGGACGTGGAGGCAGGCGCGCGGGTCGAGGCGCCGCAGGTCGACCGGGTCGCCCGGGTCGCCGGTCACGATTGCGGCCCTGTGCTGGCGGTCAGGCGACGAGCGTCCGCGTGGGCGAGCGGAGGGCGGCTGTGGTCAGAGTCTGGTCCCACGCGGCCCGCAGCTTGGGGACCGCGGCCCGCAGCACGTCGGGTGCCTGGGTGAAGGGCAGGCGGAGATAGCGCTCGAAGCCGCCCTCGGGCGCGAACGACGGTCCGGAGGCCAGCAGCAGGTCGTGCTGCTCGGCGACCGCGGTGAGGGTCGAGCTCACGGCCTCCGGCAGCTCGACCCACAGGCAGAGACCGCCGGCGGGGACGGGGACTCGCCACTCGGGGAGCTCGCGGTGGAGCGCGTCGGTGAAGGCGCTCCGGCTGAGCCGCAGGGCATCTCGGCGTTCCGTGAGAACCGAGTCGGCGTTGTTCATGAGCTGCAGGAGGGCGAGCTGCTCGAGCACCGGAGCGCCGAGGTCGAGGGAGAGCCTGCTCGCGATGACGGCAGCGGTGCGAGGCTCGGGGGCGCGTACCCAACCGATCCGGAAGCCGCCCCAGAACGCCTTGCTGGCGCTGCCCACGGTGACGGTGTCGGGGGAGAAGGCGGCGAACGGAGGCGGCATCTCGAGGCCGTCGAGGTTGAGCGCCTGGAGGGACTCGTCGACGATCGCGGTGGTGCGGGCGGTGCGCAGCCCTGCGGCCACCTGCTCGCGAGCCTCGGCGGGTGCGAGCGCGCCGGTCGGGTTGTGGAAGTCCGGGATCAGGTACGCCGCGCGCGGCCCGACCTGACGGATCGCGGCGACGACGGACTCGACGTCCCAGCCGCTGCCATCGACGTCGACGCCGGCGAGCCGGGTGCCGGCGCGCTGCAGCGTCGCGATGGCGTTGGGGTAGGTCGGGGCCTCCACCAGCACCCGGTCGCCGGTGGACGTGACGGCGCGGACCGCGATGGCGACCCCGGCCTGGGCGCCGGCGGTGACGATGACCTGGTCGGGCGACGTGGGCAGGTCGCGGGCCTCGTAGCCGCGGGCGATCGCCTCGCGGAGAGCGGGCAGCCCGGTCGGGTAGTAGCCGGTGCCGGACAGGTACGTCGGCAGCTCGGCCACCGCGGCCTCGTAGGCCTGGGCGACACCGGCCGGGGCGGTGGACGAGGCGCAGGTGAGGTCGATGGCGTCGCCCGGCACGTCGGCGGGGGACAGCAGGTGGTCACCGCGGTGACCCCTCGACGCCGGCAGGGTGGCGACGGTGCCGGAGCCCTGCCGGGCGCTGGCGTAGGAGAGCTCGACAAGGGTCGCGTAGGCGCGGGTGACGGTCGTCCGGCTCACGCCCAGCGCAGTCGTGAGGTCGCGTTCGGACGGCAGCCGGGTCCCGACGGGGACGCGGCCGTCCGCGATCAGCCTCCTGAACCCCTCCGCGATGCCCCGGTAGGCGGGGGAGGTGTCGAACGCGCCGAGCAGGGTGGCCGCGCGGGAAGCAGACAACTGGCGTTCCATGAGGGCCACTCTTGCATGATTGGCTATGGAAAACCAGGCCACTAGTGACAGGATTGCCTTCATGCAGACCACGGGTGCGCTCCTGGCCGATCTCGGCCCCGCTGCGCAGCTGCGCGCGGGCAGGCTTCCCCGCCGCCTGACGCAGCTGATGGTGGGCCTGGTCCTCTACGGCACGAGCATGGGCCTGATGATCCGGGGCGGCCTCGGCCTCGACCCGTGGGACGTCTTCCACTCGGGCGTCACGAGCCACCTACCGCTGAGCTTCGGCGCGGTCGTCACCCTGGTCGGCTTCGTCGTCCTGCTGGCGTGGATCCCGCTGCGCCAGCGTCCCGGACTGGGAACGATCGCCAACGTGCTCGTCATCGGCGCCGCGACCGACGCGACGCTCGCCCTGACGCCCACCCCCCACGACCTCCCGGTCCGGCTGGCGCTGACCCTCGTGGGGGGTGTGCTGGGCAACGGGCTCGCCGGCGCGATGTACATCGGGGCGCAGCTCGGCCCCGGGCCCCGGGACGGGCTCATGACCGGGATCTCCCGTCGTACCGGCCTGTCCCTCCGGCTGGTCCGCACGGTGCAGGAGATCACCGTCGTGGCGGTGGGCTTCGCGCTCGGCGGCTCGGTCGGGTTCGGCACGGCCGTGTACGCCCTCTCCATCGGGCCCATCGTGCAGCACCTGCTCCCGCGGCTGGTCGTCCCGCTCGCCGTGCAGGTCCCTCCTCAGGTCGTGGCGGAGAGGTCCGTCCGCAGCACCTGCAGCAGCGTCCCGTAGGACTACTCAGGTGCGCAGCCCCCGGAGCGCCGACCTTGGAGTCATGACGACTCCCACTCAGCTCCCCGTCCTCCCCACCCCAGTCACGGCGCCGCCGTCGCACACGACCGTCGCGTTCCAGGCCCAGGCGGCGATCGCGTTCGCGCTCTCGCTCGGCTTCATGACGGTCGGGATCCTCTACCTGCCGGTCGACACCTGGCAGCGCGCGTTCCTCGTCCTCGGGACGCTCTTCTCGATCAGCAGCTGCTTCACGCTGGCCAAGGTCGTCCGCGACGCCCAGGAGCAGAAGAGCTTCGTCAGCCGCATCGACGAGGCCCGGCGCGAGAAGCTGATGGCCGAGCACGACCCCTACCGGCCGGCCTGACCGGGTGTGACCTGCATCACTTACCGCCGGTAACACCCCCTCTGTACGCTGGAGTGGCTCCAGCAGGGGCGAGAACACGTTCCAGTTTGGGAGTGCCGGTGCCGGAGACGACTGTGGCCGCCGATGGTGGACGGCCGCTGCGCATCGCGCTGCTGAGCTACCGGAGCAAGCCGCACTGCGGCGGACAGGGCGTCTACGTCCGGCACCTGTCGCGTGAGCTCGCAAACCTCGGTCACGAGGTCGAGGTCCTGTCGGGTCCGCCGTACCCGAACCTCGACGAGGGCGTCCAGCTGACCTATCTGCCGTCGCTCGACCTCTACCGCGACCCGGACCCGTTCCGGGTGCCGTGGCCGAGCGAGTTCCGCTCCTGGATCGACGTCCTGGAGTTCGGGATCATGTCGACGGCCGGCTTCCCGGAGCCGCTCACGTTCTCCCTGCGCGCCTACCAGGAGCTGAACAAGCGCGACGTGCTGCCCGACGTCATCCACGACAACCAGACGCTCGGCTACGGGATGCTGCTGATGCAGCGCGCCGGCATGCCGATCATCGCCAACGTCCACCACCCCATTACCGTGGACAGGAAGCTCGACCTGGCCGCGACCACGCAGTGGCGCAAGAAGCCCTCGAAGCTCCGCTGGTACGGCTTCCTGCGGATGCAGAAGCGCGTCATCCAGAAGATGCCGACCCTGGTCACCGTCAGCGAGAACTCTTTCGTCGACATCGTCCGCGACTTCGAGGTCGACGCCGCCAAGATGCGCGTCATTCCCGTCGGCGTCGAGCACGACGTGTTCGTGCCCCCGACCCTGCCGCGGGTGCCCGGCCGCATCGTCGCGACGGCGTCCGCCGACCACCCGCTCAAGGGCATCGTGCCGCTGCTCGAGGCAGCGGCGAAGCTCCGCACCGAGCGCGACATCGAGGTCGTCATCGTCGGCAAGGCGTCCGAGGGCGGCGCAGCGGCCAAGACGATCGAGCGGCTCGGCCTCGAGGACACCGTCCGCTTCGTGACGGGCCTGCCCGAGAAGGAGCTCGTCGAGATGTTCGGCTCTGCCAACGTCGGCGTCGTGCCGTCGCTCTACGAGGGCTTCTCGCTGCCGGCCATCGAGCTGATGAGCTGCGCCACACCGCTCGTCGCGACGACCGCCGGCGCCCTGCCCGAGGTCGTCGGGGACGCCGCCCTCTCCGTACCGCCCGGTGACACCGAGGCCCTCGCGCAGGCGCTGAAGAGGGTCATCGACGACCCGGCCTACGCAGCCGAGCTGGGCCAGAAGGGACGCGACCGGGTGATGGCCAAGTACACCTGGCCGTCCGTCGCCCGGCAGACCGCGCAGTGGTACCGCGACTACCTCGGCGAGACCGTTCCCCACCCGTTCACGGAGGACTGATGCTGACCGTCGACTTCGACCAGTTCCCGGTCGGGAAGGGCGACCGAGTCCTGGACATGGGCTGCGGCGGAGGTCGCCACGCCTTCGAGCTCTACCGCCGCGGCGCCGACGTCGTCGCGCTCGACCTGAGCTTCGACGACCTCCGCGAGGTCGGCACGATGTTCCGCGCCATGGAGCTCGAGGGCGAGGTCACCAACGGCGGCAGCGCCGAGGCGGTCCGCGGCTCGGCGTACCAGCTGCCTTTCGAGGACGCGTCCTTCGACCGCGTCATCGCTGCCGAGATCCTGGAGCACCTGCCGGAGGACGAGCTCGCGATGTCGGAGCTGTTCCGGGTCCTCAAGCCGGGCGGGCTCATCGCCGTCACGGTGCCTCGCTGGGGCCCGGAGAAGGTCAACTGGGCGCTGTCCGACGACTACCACAACGTGGAGGGCGGGCACATCCGCATCTACAAGGGATCCGAGCTGCGCACGAAGCTCGAGAAGACCGGCCTGGTTTTCCAGGGCCAGCACCACGCGCACGGGCTCCACGCGCCGTACTGGTGGCTGAAGTGCGCGGTCGGCGTCCGCAACGACGCCAACCCGCTCGTGAGGGCCTACCACTCGCTGCTGGTGTGGGACATGGTCAAGCAGCCGCTGGCGACGCGGCTCGCGGAGAAGGTGCTGCAGCCGGTCGTGGGGAAGTCGTTCGTGATCTACCTGCAGAAGCCGTCGAAGGAGTCCGCGCGTGCGGCGGCCTGAGCTCAGGGGCCTGCCCGGCATCCTGACCAAGGAGGAGCTGCAGCAGACCGTCGACGCGATCGCGGCTGCCCAGCAGCGGTGCGGGTCGCTGCCCTGGCCGGACGGCCACACCGACGCCTGGGATCACGTCGAGTGCGCGATGGTCCTGACGGCCGGGGGCCGGCTGGACGAGGCGCGCGCCGGCTATGCCTGGCTCCGCAGGACGCAGAAGGCCGACGGGTCCTGGGCCACGTCCTACGACCAGCTCGAGATCCTCGACCCGATGGTCGACCTCAACCAGTGCGCCTACGTCGCCGTCGGCATCTGGCAGTGGCTGCAGGTCACCGGCGACCGCAGCCTGCCCGAGCAGATGTGGCCGCACGTCCGCCGAGCCCTGGACCTGGTCTGCGACATGCAGGCGCCGACCGGCGAGATCTACTGGGCGTCGGACGACGGCGTCCCGCGCCGAGAGGCGCTGCTGACCGGCTCGTCGTCGATCTACCAGTCGCTGCGCTGCGGCATCGCGCTGGCCGAGCTGTTCGGCGAGCCGCAGCCGGAGTGGGAGCTCGCTGCCGGCCTGCTGCAGCACGCCGTCGCGCACCACCCCGACCTCTTCATGGACAAGAGCCGCTTCTCGATGGACTGGTACTACCCGGTCCTCGGTGGCGCTGTCCGGGGCCGGCTGGCGCGGCAGCTGTTCGACGAGCAGTGGGACACCTTCGTCGTCCCGGGCCTGGGCATCCGCTGCGTCTCCGACGAGCCGTGGGTGACCGGTGCCGAGACCGCTGAGCTGGCGCTGGCCCTGCTGGTGTCCGGCGAGCCGGACAAGGCCCGCCAGCTGCTCAAGGACGTGCAGCACCTGCGCCACGACGACGGCTCCTACTGGACCGGTTACGTCTTCGACAAGCAGGTCCGCTGGCCCGCCGAGCGGTCGTCCTGGACCGCGGCCGCGATGGTGCTGTGCGCCGACGCGCTCGCCGGTGGCTACTCGCTGCAGCTGTTCGACGGCGAGGACCTGCCCACGGGCGTGCTGCTGCCCGCCGACACCTGCCTCGAGGACGGCGCCCCCTGCGGAGACCTCGCCCGTCGGGTCTAGCCCTGCGGCGCCGGGGACTCCATCGCCTGCCGCTGGTTGACCAGGTCGATCACCACGGGTGGCTTGCGGCACACGAGCTGGGCGAACGCGTCCTCGTGGTGCATGGCGTCCGGCGCGAGCTTGGTGCCCGAGCTGGTCCACACACCCTCGACGAGCAGGCCCGCCCGCGCCAGCGACGCACGTACCTCGGCGAGCGTCGCGAAGTGGCAGACGAAGCGGAACTCGTGCGCGCGGAGCGGAGCCATGCCCCAGCCGTCACCCTCGGGCTGCTGCTCGGCGTGCTTGCCGATGTTGCGTCGCGCCATCAGCAGCCGCGGCACACCGCCGATCACGGCCTCCGCCTTGGCCGCGAGACCGGGCTTCGCCAGCCGCTCGCGCGCGTCCTGCCAGGACGGCCTCTCCCGGAAGCACGGGCCTTCCAGGTTGTGCGTCGAGAACTGCAGGACGCCGCCCGGCGCCAGCAGCCGGGAGCACTCGCTGAGGAACCGCTCGCGGTCGGCGTGGTCGAGGCAGTCGACGCCGTTGAGGCTGAAGACGATGAGCTCGTACGAGTCGGACGGGAGTGCTTCGAGGTGCCGTGCGTCACCGACGCGCAGGTTCGCGTCCGGGTAGCGCTGCTGCGCGTCGCGCACCATCTCGGGAGTGATGTCCAGGCCCTCGTACGACGCTCCGGCGTCCTTCAGGAACGACGTGGTGCGGCCGCCGCCGATGCCGATGTCCAGGATGCGGGTGCCTGCTGGAAGGGGGAGCAGCGACGAGATCGCCCGCTGCTCGCCATCGTCGCTCCAACCGGCCCCTCGGTACGCCAGCCTGACGATCGACGAGCCCCACCCCATACCCATGCCGGAAGGATCCTCCGTTCTCATGACAACCACGTGACAACCCCGCAGCAGGAGGACAACGGGTCGCCGCGGCGAAACCTGGAGCATGCCGCGTCCCAGCCGCGCGCTCGTCCTGAGCCTGCTCGCGACCCTCCTCGTCCCGCTGCGCGCGTCCGCGGCGGTGCCCGCCCCGGTCGCCCCACCGGGCCGTGACCTGCAGGTGGTGACCGGCCACGTGCGGTCCCTCGAGGACTACGTCCACGCGGGCTTCTCGCCCGCGCAGGCCGTCCGGGTGCGCGTGCTCGACACGCTCAGGGCATCCGGGGTGCCGGTGCAGCAGCACGTCCGCGTGCAGGCCGGGCACGACCCGAGCCGGCTGTTCTGCGACCTCACGTCCTTCGGCGCGATCGTCACCTTCTTCTTCACCTACTACCCCGACCTGCAACCGGCCGGCGACCTCAACGCGGACGGTCGTCCCGACGTCATCGAGAGCCTCGAGGTCCCGCGCACGAAGACGACCAGCACCTGGGTCGTGCACGCGCGGGACGCGCGCAGTGGGCGCATCCTCTGGACGCACACTGCCGTGCACGACCAGTACCATGGCGGTGTCGCCGTCGCCACGGTGCTCGGCTCGCGGCCTGCGCCCGGCGTGCTGCTGCTGACGTACGGCGCGGTCCCGCACGGTTCCGTCGGGCTGACGCTCGACGTGAGCGACGACGTCCTCGCCGTCGACGGGCACCACCGACGGCTCTGGACCCACCACGACGCGGGCACGGCGGATCTGGGCTTCACGTCCTCCAGGTACCGGCACGCGCCGCTCGGCCTGGAGATCGCCAAGCTGCGGCACGGTGCCGAGGACGTCCTCGTCACCTCCTACGACGGCAACTCCGACAGGGGCGTGACCGGGTCGCTCGTGCGCGTCGGAGGGGCGTCCGGTCGGGTGGACGCGCCCGTACCACCGATCTCCAGCACCTCGGGCTCCCTGCTCGGGACCGTCGAGGACGCCGTGCTCGGGTCGACCGACGCACGGCTCCCCTACCTCGGGACCGTCCCGGACCAGAACGGTGACCGGCTTGCCGACCTCTACACCGCCCGGGTCGGCAGCACCCACGTCATCAGCGTCTACGGGGGCGTGCACGGTGCCCCTGTCTGGTCGTCGCAGCTGCTCCCGCTCCACGGCTTCCTCGACATCGCAGACGCGGGAGTCGTCACCCAGCCCGAGACCCGGGTGCACGACCTGGCCCTGTCCAGCGGTCTCCCGGGCGGGCTCGGCCTGCATGTGACGCTCGGCCTGCTCCCGACGGTCGACGGGACCGTCATCCTGGCCGGAGCCGGCACGGGAAGTCTCGTGTGGGTACGTCCGGGGCAGCAGGCCTACCCCGTGGGAACGGTGGGCGGCAAGCCGGTACTAGGGACCGGGACCTCCACGGCGACGCAGTCCACGGACGGCTACACGGTCGACGAGGAGCTCGACGTCTACGACGACCTCGGCGTGCTGCAGTCCCGACGGCACTACACGTTCACGGTGCACGACGACGGCTGCCCGATCGGCACGTCGTACCTGCTCACCGGACTCGGCGACCTCGACGGGGACCGGGCCATGGAGGTGCAGGTCGACTTCATCGCGTTCGTGGACGACGACAAGGACCCGGTGCGCGAGCAGCTCACCACCGTCCGCGGCCGCGACGGCGCCGAGCTCGACCATGCGAGGGCGTACTCCCTCGGGGGGTCCGTCGACGGCCGCGGCATCGATCGTGCGACCTACACGGCCGGCAAGCGGTCGCTCGGCATCAAGGTCGTGCACGGCGACACTCTGAAGCCGATGTGGTCCGCCGGTCTCGCTCTGTCCTCGGACCTGTGGGGCGTCGACTTCTACGCGATGGACAGCAGCCCCACCGGGTGCTCCGACGTCGCGCTCCTGGGGTACGGCAAGACGTCGCGCTCCACGGCGCTGCTCGCGTCCAACGGCAAGGCGTGGTGGCGGGTTGTCTACGCGCCGAAGCAGACGGAGGGCCGCCTCGTTCACGAGCGCGGTGCCCGTAGCCTCTGCTAGAGCCGCCGTCCCAGCGTCGCGACCTGGTTCACGTCGTACCCCGGGGCCTCGTAGAACCCGATCACGGCTGCGTTGTCGCTGCGGACCATGAGCATCAGCTTCGGGGTCCCGCGCTCCCGGACCCACTCCTCGGCGGCCGCGACGAGCTGCCGTCCGATCCCGTTGCCTTGCGCGACGGGATCCACCGCGAGGTAGTACATCCACCCGTGGTGGCCGTCGACGCCCACCATCGCCGTACCGCGGAGCTCGTCGTCTACCCAGGCCAGCACGGTGCTCGAGGGGCCGCACACCTGGCGGGCGGGTCGTGAGGTGTGCGGGGTGCCGGCGCCGGCCACCTGCGTGAGGCCGCACACCTCGTGCAGGGCGGGTCACCTTGGCGCTAGCGGGGCGGGCCGGAGTCGCGCTGGAGGGGGGAGAACGGCTTGGGCGGCGGCGCGAGAGAGGCGCGCGGGCAGTCCTCGAGCGTCAGGCCGGCGTGCTTGAACGCGTCATCGCACAGGGACGCGGTGGTCCAGCCCTGCCGCAGGCCGTAGGCGGTCAGGGAGACGCGGAAGATCGTGACGCAGTAGCGCGCAGGCGAGTCGTAGACGCTGCTGATCGTCCCGATGTGGACGGCCTCACCGGGCTCGTCGGTCCCCTCGGCCCAGGGGGACTCGTAGCGGCGCCAGGTCCCGACGCGGGTCCACCAGTGACCGCCGGCGTGGACGTCGTCCTCGGACAGTCCCTGCAGGATCTGACGCGCGCTCGTCTCGGAGAGGACGGCGGCCGGGCGGATGACCTCCTGCGACGCGAAGTCGTTCTGCCCGGGAGTGGTCACGCGAGGAGCCTAGACACCGGTGCGGGGATGTCGAGCGGGGACGGCCGTCCGAACAGGTAGCCCTGCCCGTGGGTGCAGCCCATGGAGCGCAGCACCTCGAGCTGCTCCTCGGACTCGATGCCCTCGGCGACCGTCTTCTTGCCGAGGTCCGCGCACATGCCGAGAACGGCCTTGACGATGGCGTGGGCGCTCGGGTCGGTGAGCAGCGGGGCCACGAAGCTCATGTCGATCTTCACGACGTCGACCGGGAAGGTGCGCAGCAGCGACAGCGAGGAGTAGCCGGTCCCGAAGTCGTCGAGGGCGATCTTGACGCCGAGGTCGGCCAGCTGCTTGAGCTCGTGGCTCAGGGTCGCGCTCGCCGTGATGAGGGCGGTCTCGGTGACCTCGAGGTGCAGCCGCTCCGGCGGCAAGCCGGAGGTGACGAGCGCGCGGGTCACGTCGGCGGCGACGCCGGTCCGGGTCAGCTGGCTCGGGGAGGCGTTCACCGCGACCCAGGTGCCGGTCGGCAGGCCCGTGCCGCTGGTGAGGTCGGTGCACGCCTGCGACAGCATCCACCAGCCGAGCGGGCGGATCAGGCCGCTGCTCTCGGCGAGGTCCAGGAAGCGCCCGGGGCTGAGCAGGCCGTGCTGCGGGTGCTCCCAGCGGACGAGCGCCTCGTGACCGACGACGGACAGGTCGTC
>JAODNF010000447.1 GCA_025464915.1 Frankiales bacterium
GCGCCCGGCCCCGACGGGCCGGTCCACGCGGGCGGAGCAGCTCCTCGACGACAGCGTCCGTGACGGGTCCGGAGCCGCGCACAGCCTCCGAGAGCAGAGTGATGGCGCCGTCCTCGAGCACAGCGCCGAGGAACCAGGCCGTGACGCCGTCGCCGAGCTCGGCTGCGCTGACGGCGACGCCCTCGAGCGTGCCGGTGAGCCCCTTCGCACTGCGCTTCCAGCAGACGGCGGCGCGGAGCTCAGCGGTGGACTTGCCGATCAGGCTCGTCGCGAGTGCTGCAGGGCAGGGCCCGTTGCCGGCACCGTGCGTGACGACGGCGCCGAAGCGCTCCACGACGACCCAGGCGCCCGAGCGCGCGGCCAGCCCGTCCACCAGCTCGACGAGAACCGGCGCGGACGACCGGCTGAGGGTTGCGAGGCTCATCAGACCACCTTCCCTGGGTTGAAGATCCCGAGCGGGTCGAGCGCTTCCTTGACCGACCGCATGAGCCCAAGAGCAGCGGGGTCCAGCTCGCGCTCCATCCCGCCCTTCTTGAGGATGCCCACCCCGTGCTCGCCTGTCACCGTTCCGCCGAGCCCGATGGCCGCGTCGAGCAGCTGCTCGAAGGCGACCTGGGCACGCGCCTTTGCCGGCTCGTCGCCGACCGGGGTCAGCAGGAGCGGGTGCAGGTTGCCGTCACCGGCGTGGGCGATGGTGGTGATCCGGACGTCGTTGCGGGCCGCGATCTCCTCGACGCGGCCGAGCATGAGCGGCAGCTGGGAGCGTGGCACGCAGATGTCCTCGGTGAGGACCGGACCGAGCCGCTCGAGCGCCGGGTAGGCGAGGCGACGCGCCTCGAAGAGCGCCTCGGCCTCGGCGTCGTCGGTCGACTGAGCGGCCCACGTCGCGCCCGCGGACTCGAAGCACGCGACGATCGCGGCGGCCTCCCGGTCGCCGGCGTCGCCCGAAGTGTCGACGCGCGCCAGCAGGAGAGCGTTCGCGTCCGCCTCGAGCCCGAGGTGCTTCCAGTCCTCGACGGCCTCGAGGCACGCGCGGTCGAGCAGCTCGAGCGCGCTCGGGATGAGACCGGCCTTCGTGACCGCGGCCACGGCAGCGCCGGCGGCGACGAGGCTGTTGAAGTAGCCGACAACGGTCCGCGGGGTGCCGAGGACAGCGGGGCGCAGCTTCAAGGTGATCTCGGTGACGACGCCGAGGATGCCCTCGGACCCGACCATCAGACCGGCGAGGTCGAGACCGGCGACGCCCTTGTTCGTCTTGCGCCCCAGTGTGACCGGCGTGCCGTAGCCGGCGGCGCCGCCCATGACGGCGCGCATCCCGAGGACGTAGTCGCGGGTCACGCCGTACTTCAGGCAGCACAGGCCCCCCGCGTTCGTCGCGACGTTGCCACCGAGCGTCGACCACGGTGCACTGGCCGGGTCGGGCGGGTACCAGAGGCCGTGCTCGGCGACGATCGCCTTGAGGTCGTTGTTGACGATGCCGGGCTGCACCGTGCAGATCATGTTGTCCGCGTCGACGTCGACCGCCGTCATGCGGCTCACGTCGACGACGACGCAACCGTCGACGGCGTTCGCGCCACCCGACAGTCCGGTGCCGGCACCACGTGCGACGACCGGCACCTGAAGGTCGGCACAGACGCGCACGACGGCGGCGACCTCGGCCTCGGAGCGGGCGCGCAGCCCGACGGCCGCGTGGCCGACGGGCGCCCACTCCGCCTCGTCGTGGCTGATGCTGGCCAGCACGTCGTTGTCGACGACCAGCCGCTCGCCCGGCACGACCCGGCCGATCGCCTCCAGCAGGACCTCCGTGGAGCTCACCTCGAGCGCCGTCACCGCAGGGCCTCGGCGAGCAGGTCGGCGGCGACCACGGCGCCCGCCTTGGTCATGATGCTGCCGGCATGGTCGACGCCGGGCACGAAGCGCACGTCCGTGCAGACGGCTGCGTACCGCTCGACGTTCTCGACCGGGTACGCCGGGGGCGTGCCCTCCCCCGACGCCCACTCCGAGTGCGAGAAGCGCACAGGCACGGTGAGCGACTCCCACGGGGAGTCGGCGAAGAAGACCGAGGCGAAGTCGGAGACCAGCGCGGCGCCGTCGAGCCGGACCGTGCCGTCGGGCGCGAGGTCCAGGCTCAGGTAGTCGCGCAGCAGCGGGTCCGACAGGTCGAGCATCGGCGCGGTGCTGGCGGTGAACAACTCGGCGAACTCCTCCGGCTCCCAGCTGCGGCCCAATCGGGCGAGCCGGTCGGCGAACACGGCCTCGACCCCGTCCTCGGTGAGGCCCGCCGGCTTGACCATGGGGAAGCCCCCGTCGACCAGCACCAGGCTCTTGATGCGCTCGGGCACCCGGGTCGCGAGCTCGACCGCGATGAACCCGCCCATGGACATCCCGATGACGTGCACCTGGTCCAGGCCCAGGCCGTCCAGGACGGCGATCACGTCCTGCGCGTGCTGCGGGACGCTGCTGGCGCCGGTGACCTCGAACGAGTCCGCCCGGCCGCGCAGGTCGGGGGCGACGAGCGTCAGGTCCGGGGCCTCCGCCTTGAGCCAGTTCCAGAGCTTGCGGTGGCTGCTGATGCCGTGGATCGCCAGCACCGGCTCGGTCGTGCCGGCGAGCACCTCGACGGCCAGCGAGCCCCCGTCGACGGGGATCCGGTGCAGACCTGGGGAGAGCGCCATGCACCGAAGGTACGGCGGAAACGCGCGCGAAAGTACGTACAGACCTCCCATGGATCCCCCCGTACCGTGGAGGTCCCCCCCACCCCACCCCTGCGTCCTTTTTCCTGAGCCTGACCGCGGCGCCACTTCCTAGGACGTTGTGTCAGCGGGCGGCGACCTCGAGCAGCAGCGCGTTGAAGCCGTCCGGCTCCTCGAGGAAGGGCACGTGACCGCTGTCCTCGAAGACGTGGCACTCGCCGAACGGCGCTGCCTCGGCCATCCACGCAGCGTGGTCACACGGCCAGGTCGGGCTGTGGCGCCCGGCGACGGCGACCAGGGGTACGGCCGCTCGCGCGACGACGTCGCGCCAGTCGGCCTCGGCGTGGTCCCGCAGCAGGGCACGCGTGCCGTCGACGGAGAACTCGGGTCCGTCGGCGACCGGAGCGAGCACCTCGAGAGGCGGCAGCCGGTGGAACGGGTTGAGCCCGTCCGGGAAGGCCGTGACCCAGGCGTCGAGGGTGCCGCGGGTGAGGCCGTGGAAGCCGAGCTGCCAGTCTCCCTCGTTGACCATCTTCGGCGTCTGGTCGACCAGGACGAGGCCGCGCAGTCGCGAGGTGCCGAACAGGTCGACGTAGGCCAGGGCGACGTTGGCACCCATCGAGCTGCCGACGAGCAGCACGTCGTCGAGCTCGAGCGCGTCGAGGACGTCGGCGACGTCCTTGCCGTGCCGCGACATCCGCTGCCCGAACTCGGGGCAGTCCGATCGACCGTGCGACCGGCGGTCGACGCTGACGACACGGTGCCCGCCGCGGAGGGCGGCGACCTGCAGGTGCCAGCCGGTGCCCGCGGCGCCGTAGCCGGGAAGCAGCACGACCGGTCGGCCGGCGCCCTCGTCGCGGACGTGCAGCTGGACGCCGTCGCTCGTGGTGATCACAGCTCGGCCCTCCACGGGGGATCGGCGCCGACCCGCGACACGACGACCCGGGAGGCGGTGGCGGCGAGGTCGAAGGAACGGCCCTCGTCAGCGATGAGGCCCGCCATGAACGTGTCGCCCGCCCCGACGGTGTCGACCACGGGATCGCCTGCGGGCACGGGGATCTCGACGAGGTCCTCGTCGAGAGCGAGGGCTCCGTCGGCTCCCCGGGTGACGACGACGAGGCGGGGTCCGAGGTCGCGCCACCGGCGCAGCACGTCCTCGAGCGGCACTCCCGGGAGCAGGAACGCGGCGTCCTCGTCGCTGAGCTTCACGACGTCGCAGTGGGCGACGATCCCCTCGACCGCAGCCAGGTCCGGCTCGGGGGTCAGGAGCGGCCGGCAGTTCGGGTCGAAGCTCACCGTGCCGTCGAAGGCGGCCACGATCTCGCGGACCCGGTCCGCTCCGGGCTGGAGGACGGTGCCGATCGAGCCGACGTGCAGCCAATCGGCAGGTCCGGGAACGGGCGCGGCCTCGAGGTCCCAGGCGATGTCGAACACATAGGCCGCGGCCCCGGCGGCGTCCAGGGTCGCGTCCGCCACCGCCGTTCGGGCCAGCGGCGCGGCCAGGACGTCGACCGTCGAGGCGGCGGCGTGCTCGCGCACCGC
>JAODNF010000457.1 GCA_025464915.1 Frankiales bacterium
CCGCGGCCTCGCCATGTGGCGGGCAGGCCCATCGCAGGCGCATGCTGGAGCCATGAAAGCAACTTGGAACGGCACAGTCATCGCCGAGAGCGACGACACCGTCGTCGTCGAGAACAACCACTACTTCCCGCTGTCGTCGGTGAGGGAGGAGCTGCTCCAGCCCTCCGACCACAGCAGCGTCTGCCCGTGGAAGGGCACGGCCAGCTACTACTCGATCGAGGTGGACGGCCAGACGAACGAGAACGCGGCCTGGTACTACCCGGCGCCCAAGGACGCCGCGGCGGAGATCACCGGCCGCGTGGCCTTCTGGAAGGGCGTCGTCGTCACGGCCTGAGCCGGTAGGCTTGCCGAGGTGACAGCTGCTGACTTTGACACCGTCCTCGTCGTCGACTTCGGCGCCCAGTACGCGCAGCTGATCGCGCGCCGCGTCCGCGAGTGCAACGTCTACTCCGAGATCGTGCCGCACACGATCACGGCCGACGAGATCAGGGCGCGCGCTCCCAAGGCCGTGATCCTCTCCGGCGGGCCCTCGAGCGTGTACGCCGAGGGTGCCCCCCAGGTGCCCGCGGGGTTCTTCGACACCGGCGTCCCGACGTTCGGCATCTGCTACGGCCACCAGGCGATGGCCCTCGCCCTCGGCGGCCGGGTCGCGCAGACGGGAACGGCGGAGTACGGCCGCACGGCGCTGGCGGTCGTGTCGCCCGGCGCGCTCTTCGAAGGCCTGCCGTTCCAGCAGTCGGTCTGGATGTCGCACGGCGACGCGGTCGCGGAGGCGCCCCCCGGCTTCACGATCACCGCGACCACCGAGGCGACCCCGGTGGCGGCCTTCGAGAACGTCGAGGCGGGCCTGTACGGCGTGCAGTTCCACCCGGAGGTGCTGCACTCCGAGCACGGCCAGGCTGTCCTGCGCGCCTTCCTCCTGGACGCTGCCGGGTGCCGCCCCACGTGGACGATGTCCAACGTCGTCGAGGAGCAGGTCTCCGCGATCCGGGCTCAGGTCGGCACCGGGCGCGTCATCTGCGGCCTGTCCGGTGGTGTCGACTCCGCGGTCGCGGCCGCGCTCGTCCAGAGGGCGGTCGGTGACCAGCTCACCTGCGTCTTCGTCGACCACGGCCTGCTCCGCAAGGGCGAGGCCGAGCAGGTCGAGAAGGATTTCGTCGCCAGCACCGGCGTGAAGCTGCACGTCGCCGACGCGCAGAAGCGCTTCCTCGACGCGCTCTCCGGCGTGACGGACCCAGAGGCCAAGCGCAAGGCCATCGGCGAGCAGTTCATCCGGGTCTTCGAGGAGGCCGCGCGCGAGATCTCCTCCGACGAGCCCGTGGACTTCCTCGTGCAGGGCACGCTCTACCCGGACGTCGTCGAGTCCGGCGGCGGAGCCGGCACCTCCAACATCAAGAGCCACCACAACGTGGGCGGGCTGCCCGACGACCTCCAGTTCGCCCTCGTCGAGCCGCTCCGCGCTCTGTTCAAGGACGAGGTCCGGGCCGTCGGCCTCGAGCTCGGCCTGCCCGAGGAGATCGTCTGGAGGCAGCCCTTCCCCGGACCAGGCCTCGGCATCCGCATCATCGGCGAGGTCACGCACGACCGCCTCGAGCTGCTGCGCGAGGCGGACGCGATCGCCCGCGAGGAGCTCTCCAAGGCCGGCCTCGACCGTGACATCTGGCAGTGCCCGGTGGTGCTCCTCGCCGACGTGAGATCCGTCGGCGTGCAAGGCGACGGACGCACCTACGGCCACCCCGTCGTCCTGCGGCCGGTCTCGTCCGAGGACGCCATGACCGCCGACTGGTCCCGCGTCCCCTACGACGTCCTCGCCAAGATCTCCACCCGCATCACCAACGAGGTGCGCGAGGTCAACCGGGTGGTGCTCGACGTCACGAGCAAGCCGCCGGGCACGATCGAGTGGGAGTAGCCCCTCAGCGCTGACGGCTGCGCAGCTCGCGGAACAGCTGCGCGATGACCTACCGGTGCAGCCTGCTGGCCGCGGTGCGAACGTGAAGACCGTGAGCATCGGGACCCGACCCGATGAGTTCTGCGGCTCGTCGGCGTCATCCCTGGTGAACCAGCGAAAGGGAGACCCGATGACCACCGGCAAGCCGCAGGTCGTGGACCTGGCCACCTGGCAGCAGGCACGCGACGAGCTGCTCGTGCGCGAGAAGGCCCACACCAGGGAGGGCGATGCGATCGCGGCTGCTCGGCGGCGCCTGCCGATGGTCGAGGTCGACGGCTCGTTGACGGTGACCGGAGCGATCGGCGCGGTGCCGTTCCTCGACCTGTTCGAAGGGCGGGAGGAGCTCGTGGTCTACCAGCACATGTGGTGGGACGGTGCGCCGCACCAGGGTCAGTGCGAGGGCTGCACCTTCACGGCGTGGGGCCTGCGGGACGCGGTCTACCTCAACGCGAGAGGCGTCTCGTTCGCCGTCCTGACCGTCGGCGCCTGGGACGAGGTCGAGCCGTTCGTCGCCTTCATGGGCTACCAGCAGCCCTGGTACTCGGTCCGGGACGTGCCCGAGCCGATCGGCGGCGAGATGGGCAACACCCGGGTGTTCCTGCGGGACGGCGACCGGGTGTTCCTCACCTATGCGACGACCGGTCGCGGCAACGAGTGCACCAACCCGTTCTTCGCGCTGCTCGACATGACGCCCTACGGCCGGCGCGAGGCCTGGCAGGACAGCCCGGAGGACTGGCCGGAGGGCGACGACCCTTGCTGGTACTGGCGATCCGACGTCGAGGGCAACGCGACGTGGGGGCCGACGGGACGGCCGGTCCCGCAGTGGACGCGCCCCGAGGCCTTTGCCGCCGACACCCTGGGTCGCGAGGGCGGCTGCCACTGAGGCAACCCGCTCGTCAGGTGGGGAGGGCGTGGGGTACCCAGGGCAGGTGCTGACCGCCTTCGTCACGATCACGCTGGCTGCCGTCGTCATCGTGCTGCTGGCCGCCCCGGCCCCCGCACCTGCCGTGGACCTGAACGGCGGTCAGCCCGAACAGCGGCCCAGAGCCGCAGGTGGGACGATTGGTGTTGTCCTTTCCCAGGAGGAAACCGTGCGTCGTCGTCCCTCTCTCGTCCTCACCGGTGCCGGTGCGCTGGCCGTCGCCTCGTTGGCGGCGCTGACCAGCCCGCCTGTTGCCTCGGCCGCCGGCAGCAGCAGCTCCGCGGTCCGGTTCGCGAGCCCCACCGTCGTGAACGAGCTCGCGCCCGGCTTCGAGCCGGATGTGGCGGTCGACACGACCCACACCGCGACCCGCGGCCGGCTCTACTCGTCCTGGCCGAACGGCTTCACGACGACGGTGTCCTACCTCTACCGGTCGGACGACAACGGCGCGTCGTTCCACCCCACCGGTGGCTCGGCGGGTGGCAAGCCCGCGACGTGCATCGGCGGTGGCGACTCCGAGATGCAGATCGACGGCAAGGACGGCCAGCTGCTGTTCGCTGACCTGCAGGGGCTGACGAACTTCTCGACCTCGGCGACGAGCAACGGCGGCGACACGTTCACGACCAGCTGCACCGGAGTCACCGGAGCCGGCGTCGACCGGCAGTGGATCGCGCTCGATGACAACGGCGGAACGTCCAAGGTGGGCCCAGGCGCGAGCGACGGTCGGGCCTACCTGTTCTACGACAACATCCTGCAGAACACGTCGAGCTCGAACCTCACGGGCAACCAGCCGGTCGTCAACGTCACGTCGGACGGCGTGAACTACGGCGGCTGCATCGCCACGTCGAGCGTCTGCAAGTCGCAGGCAGCCGTGATCAGCGCCGAGGACGACATCGTCGGCAACGCCTTCGTCGACGGCAACCCGAGGAGCCCGCGCTACCACGCCGTGATGGAGGTGCGGGGCAGCTCCGACTCCAAGAGCGTGCTGTTCTCGACCTGCCGCGGCGCTGCCGCCGGAACGGCGACGACGGCTGCGGCGACGGCGGCGAAGTGCGCCGACCCGACGGCCTTCAACGTCGGCGACACCGGCCTGGTCAACAAGTACTGGAGCGACCACGTCGTCTACAAGGTGCCGGCCGGCTACACCACGA
>JAODNF010000474.1 GCA_025464915.1 Frankiales bacterium
GGGCGGGCAGGCAGTGCAGGACCATCGCGTCGGGCTTGGCCAGGGAGACGGCGGACTCGTCGAGCGAGTACGACGCGAGGTCGGCCAGCCGCTGCTCCGCGCCGGTCATGCCCATGGAGACCCAGACGTCGGTGCACAGCACGTCCGCGTCCTGGGCCGCGGCCTTCGGGTCGTCGGTCACGACGATCGTGGTGCCGAAGCCTCGCGCCCGCTCCACGATCGCGGGGTCGGGCTGGTAGCCGGTCGGGGCGCCGATGCGCACCTCCATGCCCGCCATGGCTCCGCCGACGAGATAGCTGTTGGCCATGTTGTTGGCGCCGTCGCCGAGGTAGGTCAGGACCAGGCCCCGTGTGGACCCCTTCCGCTCGCGGACGGTCTGCAGGTCGGCGAGGATCTGGCACGGGTGGAAGCCGTCGGTGAGCGCGTTGACGACCGGCACGTCCGACGCTCCCGCGAGGGCCTCGATGCGGTCGTCCCCGAACGTGCGGATCACGATGGCGGAGACATAGCGGGACAGCACCCGGGCGGTGTCCTCGATGGTCTCGCCGCGGCCGAGCTGAGTGCTCTGCGCGTCGATGATGACCGGATGCCCACCGAGCTCGGCGATGCCGATCTCGAACGAGAGGCGGGTCCGGGTCGACGGCTTCTCGAAGACGACTGCGACGGCCTTGCCCGCGAGGGGCTTCGGGCCGTCGTACCGGGTCTTCTTGAGGCTCGCCGCGAGGTCGAGGACCTGGCCCTGCTCGGCGGGGGTCAGGTCGTCGTCCGCGAGGAAGTGACGGGGCATCAGGGCCCGCCGGTGACCGCGGCGACGCGGGTGAGCAGCTCCGCGACGGCGAACGGCTTGAGGAAGACGTGGTCGTCCCCCAGCAGCTGCTTCATCGCCGGCACGGCGTCGATCTTCCCGGTGACGACGATGACAGGGGTCTCGCTGAGCTCGGGGTCGTCGCGCAGCTCCTCAAGCACGCGCACCCCGCCGAGGTCCGGCATCATCAGGTCGAGCAGCATGAGTGCGGGCTTGGTCGAGGCGGCCTTCACCAGCCCGGCCAGCCCGTCGGACGCCGTCACGACGTCGTAGCCCTCGGCCGAGAGCAGGGTCTGCAGGAGCCCCCGCACGCTGGGGTCGTCCTCCACCACGAGCACACGCGTTGCAGTCATGCCGCGACCCTAGCGGCGTCGAGGATCCCTGGCAGCGCCTGCACGAACCGGTCGAGCTGGGTGTCGGTCACGACCAGGGGCGGCGCCAGCCGGATCACGTCCGGCGCACAGGCGTTGACGAGGTAGCCGGCCGTCCGCGCGGCAGCCTCGACCCGGGCCGCGACCGGCTCCGCGAGCACGATGCCCAACCACAGCCCGACGCCCCGGACGGAGGCGACGAGGTCGTGGCAGCGCAGCGACGAGCGCAGCTCGGCACCCTTGGCAGCGGCCCGCTGGACCAGCTGCTCGGCCTCGAGCACCTCGAGGACGGCGAGGCCGGCAGCGCACGACACCGGGTTGCCACCGAACGTGGTGCCGTGGTCGCCCTTCTGCAGGGCCGAGGCTGCCGGGCCGGTGGCCACGACGGCCCCGAGCGGGAGCCCGCCGCCCAGCCCCTTGGCGAGGGTGACGAGGTCAGGACGCACGGTCGGTGCGACGACGTGCGTGGCCAGCCAGGCGCCGGCCCGGCCGATGCCGCCCTGCACCTCGTCCAGGTGCAGCAGCGCCCCGTGCTCGTCACACGCGGCCCGCGCGGCCTCGAGGAAGCCGGCAGGGGGGACGACCACACCGGTCTCCCCCATCACCGGCTCGAGCACGACGGACGCCGTCCCGGCGGTCACGGCGGCGGCGAGCGCCTCGGCGTCTCCGTAGGGCACGAACGCGACGGGGCCGGGCAGCGGCTCGAACGGCGCACGCTTCGCCGGCTGGCCGGTGATCGCCAGGGCGCCCATCGTCCGTCCGTGGAAGGCCCCGTCGGCGGCCACCCAGCCGCCACCGGGCCGCAGTCGCCGCGAGATCTTGAGGCCGGCCTCGTTGGCCTCTGCCCCGGAGTTGCAGAACAGCACCTTGGCGTCGGGCAGGCCGAGCAGGCCGGTGAGCCGCTCGGCGAGCCGGACACCGGGCTCGTGCATGGCGAGGTTGCTCGTGTGGCCGAGGGTCGAGACCTGTCGGGTGACGGCCTCGACGACCGCGGGGTGCGCGTGACCCAGGACGTTGACGGCGATGCCGCCGAGCAGGTCGACGTAGTGCTTGCCGTCGTCGTCCCAGACGGAGGCGCCCTCGCCGCGGACGAGCGCGACGGGGGGCGTGCCGTAGTTGCCCATCATGACGGCGTCCCACCGCTTGGCCATGTCCGTCACGGGTTCTGCTCGCAGGTCGCTGAGGGCAGCACCATGGTTCCCACGCCCTCGTCGGTGAAGAGCTCGAGCAGGATCGCGTGCGGGACGCGGCCGTCGAGGACGTGCGCGCGGGGGACGCCGCCCTGGACGGCCCGCAGGCACGCCTCCATCTTGGGGACCATGCCGCTGGCGAGGGTCGGGAGGAGCTCCTCGAGCTCGTCGCCCTTGATCACGGAGATGACCTCGTCGCTGGCCGGCCAGTCCGCGTAGAGGCCCTCGACGTCGGTGAGCACGATGAGCTTCTCCGCGCCGACCGCGATCGCCAGGGCTGCCGCGGCGGTGTCGGCGTTCACGTTGTAGAGCTGGCCGTCGAGCCCGCGCGCGACTGTCGCGACGACAGGCACCTTGCCCTCGTCGAGGAGGGCCTCCAGGATCGAGGGCTGCACCTTCACGACGTCGCCGACGAGCCCGATGTCCGTGGCGACGCCGTCCACGACGGCGTCGCGCCGCTCGGCGGTGAACAGGTGGGCGTCCTCACCGGACAGGCCGACCGCGAACGGGCCGTGCTCGTTGACGAGGCTGACGACGTCGCTGTTGACCTGTCCCACCAGCACCATCCGCACGACCTGCATCGTCTCGGGGGTCGTCACGCGCAGGCCGCCTCGGAACTCGCTGGCGAGACCGAGCCGGTCGAGGTGCTCGCTGATCTGGGGGCCGCCCCCGTGGACCACGACGACCTTGACGCCGCAGTAGCGCAGGAAGACGACGTCCTCGGCGAAAGCGCGCTGCAGCTCCTTGTCGGACATCGCGTTGCCGCCGTACTTCACGACGACGGTCCTGCCGCTGAAGGACTTCAGCCAGGGCAGCGCCTCGACCAGGGTCGCGGCCTTCGGCAGGTTGGCGTGACCTCGCGCCGTCATGTCGAGTACGCCGAGTTCTCGTGGACGTAGGCCGTCGTGAGGTCGTTCGTGCGGATCGTCGCGGTCGCGTCGCCGGCCTTGAGGTCGATGAGCACGTGCACCGCCCGCCCTTGGAAGGGGACGGTCGACGGATCGCCGTGCTCGACCCCGCCGAGGCACACCTGGACGCCGTTGAACGAGATGTCGACGTCGTTCACGTCGAAGGCGGCCTCCGTCGTGCCGACGGAGGCCAGGGCGCGGCCCCAGTTCGGGTCCTCGCCGAAGACGGCGCACTTGAACAGGTTGCTGCGGGCGACGGCCCGGCCGACCTCGACGGCCTCGTCCTCGGTCGCGGCGTTGCGCACCTCGATCGCGATGTCGTGGGCCGAGCCCTCCGCGTCGGCGAGCAGCTGCAGCGCGAGGTCCTCGCAGACCTTCCTGACCGCCTCGTCGAACGCTTCGTCAGTGGGCTTCCCCGCGGCGCCGGACGCCATCAGCAGGACGGTGTCGTTGGTGCTCTGGCAGCCGTCGGAGTCGAGCCGGTCGAAGGTGGTCCGGGTGGCCGCGCGCAGGGCTCGGTCGCAGTCGGCAGCCGTGACGTCGGCGTCGGTGGTGACGACGACGAGCATCGTGGCCAGCGCCGGGGCCAGCATTCCGGCGCCCTTCGCCATGCCTCCCACCGTGAAGCCGTCCGCTCGCACGAGCGTCTGCTTGCTGACGCTGTCGGTGGTCATGATCGCGATGGCCGCGTCCGCTCCCCCGTCGGCACCGAGCGCGTCGTGAGCGAGGTCGACCCCGGCGAGCAGCCGGTCCCGGCTGAACAGCGGCCCGATCAGGCCGGTCGAGCAGACGACCACGTCCTTGGCACCGTCCTCGAGCAGCTCGGCCACCCGCTCGGCGGTCGCGTGGGCGGTCTGGAAGCCGGCCGGCCCGGTGCCGCAGTTGGCGCCGCCGGAGTTGAGGACGACCGCCCGGACCCGCCCGTCCGTGATGACCTGCTCGCTCCACAGCACCGGGTTGGCCTTGAACCGGTTGCTCGTGAACACGGCGGCCGCGGCCCGCGACGGCCCGTCGTTGACCACCAGCGCGACGTCCGGCTTCCCGCTCGCCTTCAGCCCGGCGGTCGCGCCAGCGGCCCGGAAGCCCTTGGCGGCCGTGACGCTCATCGCGGGGTCCCCGCCGGAGCGTGAGCGCAGCGAGCGATCTCGTGGGTTGGGTTCACGGGGCGACCCCGCTGATGGACAGGCCGGCCTGCTCCGGGAGCCCGAGGAGCAGGTTGGCGTTCTGCAGTGCCTGACCAGCGGCGCCCTTGCCGAGGTTGTCGAGGGCGCTCACCACGACCACCCGGCCCGAGTCCTGGTCCAGGGTCGCCTGCAGGTGGCAGCTGTTGGAGCCGAGCGTCGCTGCGGTGTGCGGCCAGCGGCCCTCAGGGAGGACATGCACGAAGGGCTCGTCGGCGTAGGCGGCGGCGAGCACCTCACGCGGGTCCTGGTCGGTCAGCGGCCGGACGGTCACGGTGGCGAGGATGCCCCGCGGCATCGGCGCGAGAACGGGGGTGAAGGACAGGGAGGTGGCACCTGTGGCCTGCTTGATCTCGGGCACGTGCTGGTGGGCGCCGACCTTGTAGGGCGACAGGTCCCCCATCACCTCCGTCCCGAGCAGGTGGGCCTTCGCGGAGCGACCGGCCCCACTTGTGCCGGACGAGGCCACGACGACGACGTCAGCGGGATCTGCCAGGCCGGCCGCGACGAGCGGCGCCAGAGCGAGCGTGATGGCAGCGGCGTAGCAGCCCGTGCTGGCCACCCTGCTCGACGCCGCGATGGCCGTCCGGGCGCCGGGCAGCTCGGGCAGGCCGTAGGTCCACGTACCGGCGTGGCTGCCGCCGTACCAGCGCTCCCACTCGGCAGCCGAGACGAGCCGGTGGTCCGCTCCCAGGTCTACCACCTTGACGGACGGGGACAGCTGGGCGGCCAGGGCTCCGGACTCCCCGTGCGGCAGGGCGAGGAAGACCACGTCCGCGGCGGAGAGCGCGAGCGGCGTGGTGGACTCGAAGACGCGCTCGGCCAGCTGCGGGAGGTGCGGGTGCAGGTCGGCGACCGGGGTCCCGGCGCTCGTCCCCGCGCAGAGCGCGCCGAGGCTGAGGTCCGGGTGGTTCAGGAGCAGGCGGAGCAGCTCGCCACCGGCGTAGCCACTGGCTCCCGCGACCGCCGCCGTCATACCCATGCAGCAACCATACATGCCGCTGCAAGGATATTCAGGCTGGCTCTCAGGAGCGCGTGACCGCCACGTCGCCCCTGGTCAGGATGCCGGCCTCGTCGAGGGCCACGGAGCCGTCCGCGGCCGTCACCACCAGGCGCACCAGGTCACCGGCGCTCCGGTCGGTCACGGTCAGCGTGAAGCCGTAGCCGCTGGTGCCGGCGAGCGAGGCCAGCCCGGTGACCGTCGCGACGTTGCTGCTGTCGATCGACAGGTGCTGGACGGTCCCGGTGACCTTGCCGTCGCAGCGGTTGTCGAAGGTCAGCTGGCCGCTCGTCGAGGTCGAGAGCAGGCTGTGCTCCGCCGTGACGGCGAGGCTGCGCTTGCCGCCGGAGCCGTTCCACGAGCCCCCACCGCTCACCTTGCCCGCCGTGTCGGTGAGCGCGAGGCAGCTCACCGGGCAGGACAGGTCGGGCGGGGTGATCCCGAGCCAGGTCAGGGCCGTCGACGCGGCCTTGCCCGTGGTGGTGACGGTGACGCTCTGCGGTCCCGGAGCCCCCGAGAGGGCCTGGCCGTGCACGCGGCCGAACGAGTCGGTGACGGTCGTGAGGTGGCCGACGCCGCCCACTCCCGACGAGGTCCAGACGACGGTCTGGTTCGGCATCGGCAGACCGGCGGCGTTCGTGACGGTCGCGGTGAGGTCGATCGGCTGACCCGTGACGGAGGCCGGCTGGGACGCGCTCAGCGCGACGGCCGCCGACGGACGGGCGGGCAGGACCACCGTCTTGGGGTACGTGGTCGACCAGAGGCCGCGGACGGACTCCTGGGCGCCGACGAGGCCGGGGTGCACGTTGACGGTCCAGGTGCCCGGCGTCGGGTTCACGACGGAGAGCCGCTCGTTGGGCGCCGAGGAGCAGTAGCTGCTGTAGCCGTTCGGCTGGGCGTTGGGGTCGCAGGCGAGGAAGGTGCCCGCGAAGGTGCTCCCGTCCGGCCGGAGCAGGTCGATGTCGAGGTCGGTGTTGGCGGGCAGGACCTTCTCGGGACCCCAGTCGATCATCACGTCCATGCTCGTGGCGCCCGGCAGCACCGCGTAGGTCGACGAGAAGGTGCTCGTCGGGGCCAGCAGGTCCCCGCCGGCGGTGCCGGCGAACGGGACCACGTCCGTGTTGAGCGCCGTCACGTAGCTGCCGGTCTTCGTCAGCGTCTGCGCGGCCTGCGTGGCGGCGAGGGCGTTCACGTAGCCCGCGCCCACGGCGTACTGCTGGTAGCCGGGCATCGCAGATGCCGTGTTCTGCAGGATGTTCCGGACCTCGAGCGGGGTCAGGTAGCGGCCCTTCTTGGCCTTCGCGGCCTGCTGCATCAGCGCGACGACGCCCGCGATGTGCGGCGACGCCATCGATGTCCCGCTGCTCACGGCGTAGGACGCGGCGTCGGTGCCCGACGGCGCGTCGGCGTCCGGGGCGGCGACCGTCTGGGCATCGGCCGCGTCGATCGTGAACCCGGTCGTCGCGCGGACGCTGGCGATCGAGTCGCCGGGAGCCGTCAGCGTCGGGTGCAGCTGCGGGTTCCCCGGCACGCCCTTGCTGCTGTAGAAGGCCTGCTGGTGGTTCTTCGTGCCCGACCCGACCGAGATGGCGTGCGGGTTGATGCTGAACTGGTTCATCGAGTCGGTGCGGGTGCCGTCGTTGCCCGCACCGAAGACGACCGAGATCCCCTTTGCCCAAGCGGCGTCGATGGCCTTGTTGACGGGGTGGTCCGGGTCGTACGGGGTGAAGGCCCCTGGGCCCCACGAGTTGTTGATGACCTTGATGTTGTACTGGTCGGCGTGGGCGAGGGCGTAGTCGAACGCCGCCAGCACGTTCTCGGCCTCGACAGCCTCGCCGGTGCCGAAGCCGATGAGGTTGGCGCCGTAGGCCACGCCCCGGTAGCGCGTCGGGTCGGTGCCCGAGACGCCGTTGCCCGCCGCGATGCCCGCGACGTGCGAGCCGTGACCGGATGACGTGTCGGTGTTGAGCTGGTCGGGGAGCACCACGACCGGGTCCTGGGCGACCTCCTGCCGGCCGAGGACCTTCACGTTCTGCACCGTCTTGACCGGCGTGCCGCGGCAGAAGGCCGCCGCCCCACAGAGGTCCGGGTGGGTGCCGTCGACCCCGGCGTCGATGACGGCGATGCCGATGCCGGCCCCCGTCCAGCCGAGGCTCCCCCACACCTGGTCGGTCCCGTCGGACTGGGTCGCGAGGTCGCCGGGGGCGCTCAGCAGCTGGTAGGTCTCGTTGGGGTAGACGCTCTGCACGCCAGGAAGCCCGCGCAGCAGGCCAGCGAGCGACGCCGGGCCGACGACCACGGCCGACGGGATCTGGGAGAACCCGTGGACGGCGTCGCTCACGCCGTCGAGGACGCCGAGCTGGTAGTCGGACGGCGGCGCGTCGTAGGTCACGATCCAGGTCGTCAGCGGCACGTCCGCGCGGGCCGGGACCCCCTGGGCGAGGACGGCCACCGCTCCGGCGAGGACGACGAGGCTCTTCTGACGCAGCGTGCTCATGCGGTCACGGTCCGCGCGAGGACCACCCCCGGCCATGGCCCGTTCGAGCCATTGACCCTGCGTGTCTGCCGTCCCGCGTGACCACCGGTGGACCAGGTGGACAACCGGGACAGCCGGTAACGCTGTGCGACAGCTACGTACCCCTGAGTACGGCTCCCAACTCGGCGGTGGCGGCCACAGCGGCGTCGCGGGCGGCCAGCACCTCGAGGTCGGTCAGGGTCCGGTCGGGCGCTCTGAAGCGCAACGCGTAGGCAAGGGACACCTTGCCCTCACCGACCTGCGGACCCGAGAACACGTCGAAGAGCCGGAGGTGCTCGAGCAGCTCCCCCGCTCCGGCACGCAGCCGGGCGGCCACGTCGGACGCGAGCACGTCCGCAGCCACGACCAGCGCGACGTCCACCGAGGAGGGCGGGTACGACGACACGACCGGGGCCGGTGCGGGGCCCGCCTGCGTGGCCCCCTGCATGAGCCGGTCGAGGTCGAGCTCGCCGACGACCGTGCGGGCCGGCAGGTCGAGAGCCGCGACCGTCCGCGGGTGCAGCTCACCCGCGGTGCCGACCGGCTCCCCGTCGAGGAGCAGGACACCGGCCCGTCCCGGGTGCAGCGGCGCGTCGTGAGAGCGGCCCACGGTGAGCGTCACCCCCACGGCGCGTGCAGCAGCCAGCAGCAGCTCCACCGCGTCGGCGACCCCGACCGGGTGCCCGGCCCGCCGGCCGGCCAGGGCGATGCCCAGGTGCCTGGGCTGGGCGGGCAGGGCGGCATCCAGGGCAGCGAGCTGGTCGTCGGTCGGCCGCTGCGTCGTCTTGGGCACCTGGTCCACCGGGTTGACCGCCCCGCGGAAGACCGAGCCCGTCTCGAACAGCGCGACGTCGTGCAAGCCGCGCCCCACGTTGCGCTGCAGGGCCGTGAGAAGCCCGGGGAGCAGGGCCGGCCGCAGCAGCGCCTCCTCCTCCGACAGGGGGTTGAGCAGCCGCGGCGGCTGGTGCCCCTCGAGCGCGAGCGTCGTCACCAGGTCCTCGGCGACGAAGGGCGGCATGACGACCTCGACGAGGCCGGCGGCGGCGAGCGCGCGGGAGATGGTCCTCCGGTGCCGCTGGCTCGGGGTGAGCCCGCGGCCCGCGGGGGCCGTCGGGAGCGCGACCGGCACCGCGTCGTAGCCCTCGAGGCGGATGACCTCCT
>JAODNF010000480.1 GCA_025464915.1 Frankiales bacterium
CGAGGCACTGCGCAGCGGCGCCCGCGACCGCCTCGCGGCCCGGCTCGGCGCAGGCCGGCACCCGGTCCGCGAGGCGCTCGTCGACCTGGTCGCGGACCGCACCGGTCGACCGGCGACGGACGTCGACGCGCTCCTGTACGGTCCCCCACCGGTGGACGACGCGGCCCTGGTGCTGCTCGCCCGCGCCCTCGATGTCTTGACCCAGGAGGTGTCTGGCTCGTGACGGCCCCCCGTCGTCGTACCGCTGCCGCCCGCGATCCCCGCGACGCGCTGCTCGCCCTCCGGACCGAGGTCGCGAAGGCCGTCGTCGGCCAGGACGCCGCCGTCACCGGCCTCGTCGTCGCTCTCCTCTGTCGCGGGCACGTGCTGCTCGAGGGCGTGCCCGGGGTGGCCAAGACCCTTCTCGTGCGCGCGCTGTCGGCGTCGATGGACCTGTCGACCAAGCGGGTGCAGTTCACGCCCGACCTGATGCCCGGCGACATCACCGGCTCGCTCGTCTACGACGCGCGGACCGCCGCGTTCTCCTTCCGCGAGGGCCCGGTCTTCACCAACCTGCTGCTCGCCGACGAGATCAACCGGACGCCCCCGAAGACCCAGGCCGCCCTGCTCGAGGCCATGGAGGAGCGGCAGGTCTCCGTCGACGGCACCGCCCGTCCGCTGCCCGACCCGTTCCTCGTCATCGCCACGCAGAACCCGGTCGAGTACGAGGGGACCTACCCCCTCCCCGAGGCACAGCTCGACCGCTTCCTCGTCAAGCTCACCGTCCCGCTGCCCGAGCGGGCCGACGAGCTGAAGGTCCTCGAGGCCCACCACGGCGGCTTCGATCCGCGCGACCTGTCCGCGCTCTCGGCCGTCGCGACGGCGGCCGACCTCGAGGCCGGCAGGAAGCAGGTCGCCGGCCTGACGGTCGCGCCGGAGGTCCTCGGCTACATCGTCGACCTGTGCCGCGCGACCCGCACGTCGCCGTCGCTGCAGCTCGGCGCCTCGCCACGCGGCGCGACCGCCCTGCTCGCGACCTCGAAGGCGTGGGCGTGGCTGTCGGGGCGCGACTACGTGACGCCCGACGACGTGAAGGCACTGGCCCGGCCGACGCTGCGGCACCGCGTGTCGCTGCGGCCCGAGGCCGAGCTCGAGGGCGTGTCGAGCGACGCCGTCCTCGACGGCGTCCTGGCGACGGTTCCCGCCCCGCGCTGATGGCCCTCACCGGTCGTGCGGTGCTGCTGGCCCTGCTCGGTCTGCTCCCTGTGGCGGTCTCACCGCACCTGCTGACGGGCCTGGCGGTCCTCGGTGTGGTCCTGCTCGTGCTCGGGGTCGACGTGCTGCTGGCCGCGTCGGTGCGCGACCTGCGCCTCTCCCGCTCAGGCGCGACCGCCTGCCGCCTCAGCACCTCGGTCGAGATCCAGCTGTCGGTGCAGAACGGCGGCCGTCCGCTGCGCGGACAGCTCCGCGACGCGTGGGTGCCGTCCGCCGGTGCGGCTCCCCGCTCCTGGGCGCTCCGCGTCCCGGCGGGAGAGCGCCGGGTGCTGACGACGACCCTGACGCCCACCCGGCGGGGTGACCGCTACCCCGACCGCGTGACGGTCCGTGCCCTCGGGCCGCTCGGGCTCGCCGGGCGGCAGGGTCGGCACGAGGTGCCGTGGCGGGTCCGCGTGCAGCCACCTTTCACGTCCCGCAAGTTCCTGCCCGAGAAGCTCGACAGGCTGCGCCAGCTCGACGGGCAGCTGGCGGTCCGCACCCGCGGCCAGGGCACCGAGTTCGACTCCCTGCGCGAGTACGTCGTCGGTGACGACGTCCGCTCCATCGACTGGCGCGCCACGGCCCGGCGCGCGGACGTGGTCGTACGGACCTGGCGGCCCGAGCGGGACCGGCGCGTGCTCATGGTGCTCGACACCGGCCGCACCTCGGCTGCCCGCATCGGTGACGTGCCGCGCCTCGACCTGCACCTGGACGCGGCGCTGCTGCTCGGCGCCCTCGCGTCCCGCGCCGGCGACCGGGTGGACGTGCTCGCGGTCGACCGCGAGGTGCGCGGCACGGTCGAGGGCGCCTCGCGCACCGAGCTGCTGGCGCGGATGGTCGACGCCCTCGCCGTCCTCGAGCCGGCGCTCGTCGAGACCGACGGCCGGCGCCTCGTCTCGGAGGTGCTGCGCCGCTCGCGGCGTCGGTCGCTCGTGGTCCTGTTCACTGCCCTCGACCCGGCACCGCTGCGCGAGGGACTGCTGCCGGTCCTCCCCTCCCTCACGTCCCGGCACACCGTGGTGCTCGCGTCGGTCGGCGACACCCGCCTCGACGAGCTCGCGGTCGGCCGGTCCGACCCGGCGGCCGTCTACGCCGCGGCGGCCGCTGAGAAGACCCGCGCCGACCGACGGGCCCTGACCGCTGAGCTGCGCCGGCGCGGTGTCGAGGTGATCGACGCCGGTCCCGACATCTTCGCGTCGCACGTCGCCGACGCCTACTTGTCCCTGAAGGCCAGCGGCCGCCTCTGAGCCGAGCCCGAAGTCCCAGGGACATCGTGGCGGGACGCGCCGGCGAGTCGCACCCGGAAGTCCCAGGGACCGCGCGGTTCAGCCGGAGGTGGGGAGGGTGTCGCCGCGGAGCTCGAGGTCGAGGTCACCGGTGACGCCGGCCTTCACGGCGCGGCGACCGAGGAAGAAGACCACCCAGAGGAAGCCGAGCTCGACCGTGGCGCCGATGCCGATGCGGGCCCAGGTCGGCAGCCCTGACGGCGTCACGAAGGCCTCGAGGAGCCCGCTGATGAACAGCATCACGGTGGTGCCGATGCCGCCGATCACCAGGGCGCGGCCCTCCTCGGCGAGCGCCTGCGCGCGGGTCCGTCGCCCGGGATCGACGACGGTCCAGCCGAGCTTCAGACCCAGCCCCGCCGACACGAAGATCGTCGTCAGCTCGAGCAGGCCGTGCGGGAGGATCAGGCCGAAGAACAGCTGGGTGCGGTCCCCGGCGATGAGGAACGCGGCGTCGACGGCGACGTTGACCGCGTTCTGGTAGAGCAGGAACACGACGGGTACGCCGAGCAGCAGGCCGCTCCCGATGGTCATGAGCGCGATGAACGCGTTGTTGGTGAACACCTTCGCGGCGAAGTCCTGCGCCGGCGCCTGCGTGTAGTAGTCCTGGAAGTCGTGGTCGACCAGCTGACGGATCTGGTCGGGAGTGGCCAGCTGGTTGCGCTGGTCGGGGTGCGTCAGCAGGTACGCGGTCCAGGCGATCGTCACGACGAAGAAGAAGGCGGTCGTGCCAATCCACCACCACCGGGCCCGGTAGAGGACCGCGGGGAAGTCGACCGTGAAGAACCGGGCGACGTCCCTCAGGGCGCCGCGCCGGGTGCCGGTGACAGCCCCTCGACCGCGCGCGACGAGGGAGGAGAGCCGGCCGACGAGGACCGGGTCGCCGCCGCCGCTCTGGACGACCGACAGGTGCGTGGCGGCGCGCTGGTAGAGGTCGACGAGTTCGTCGACCTGTTCGCCCGACAGCCGACGGGGCGACGAGGCCTGCTTGATCAGCTGGTCGAGGCGCACCCACTCCCGGCTGTGCCGGGAGACGAACACGTCGAGGTCCACGAGAGGGCAGACTAGGTCCTCCACGGGCAGCAGGAAGGGGAGTTCGGGTGTCGCAGCTCGTCACCGGCGAGGCGGTCGCGCTCGACCTCCGGGAGGCAGCGCTGCCGTCGAGACTGCTCGCCGCGTTCATCGACGGGCTCGTGCAAGGCGGCGTCTTCTACTTCCTGGTGTTCGTGTTCCTCGCGGTCGGCGCACCCAGCGCGGCGGCGGGGGTCGCCATCACGATCGTGCTGTTCCTCGGGACCGGGCTCGGCTACCCGGTCGCCATGGAGACGCTCTGGAGGGGCAAGACGCTCGGCAAGGCCGCGATGGGACTACGGGTCGTCCGGGTCGACTCCGGTCCCATCGTGTTCCGCCAGGCCTTCGTCCGCGTCATAATCGGCCTGTTCGTCGAGCTGCCCGGCATCACGCTCTACAGCGCCGGCGTCATCTGCTCGCTCGTCAACTCCCGCGGCAAGCGCCTCGGCGACCTCGCTGCAGGGACGATCGTCATCCAGGAGCGCGTCACCGGCGGGACGCAGCAGTTCTACGCGGTGATGCCCCCGCCCCTGATCCCGTGGGCGCAGACCCTCGACCTGTCCGGCCTGCCGGACGACCTCGCGCTCTCCGTACGCAGCTTCCTGGCCCGAGCCCCCCAGATGAGCGACGCCAGCCGGGCCGACCTCGGTGGCCGGCTCGCGGCCGCGGTCGGCGCGGTCACGGCCCCACCCCCGCCGCCGGGCACTCCCGGCTGGGCCTACCTGACGGCCATCCTCGCCGAGCGCCGGCGGCGCGCCGAGCTGGCCGCCGTGCCGGTGCCGCCGCCGTCCTATGCACCGGCACCGCCCGCTCTCCAGGCATCGCCGCAGCCCGACCCGCCGGCCGTCCCGCCGGAGGGCGGGTTCCACCTGCCCGGCTGATCAGTCGCCGAGCACGACCTTCTTCATGCTGTAGTCGAAGGCGAACCCGTTGGGGTCGTCCTCACCGGTGTTCGTGCTGTCGAACAGGCAGAACTGCACCAGGGCCTGGCCGGCGTGCAGCGGTGGCGCGCTCGGGTGGCCGGGAGCGAAGTACGGGTCCGGCTTCACCAGGAACTGCTGGTTGTGCTTCTTGCCGTCGCAGCTGAGCGACAGCCCCGGCCCGTCGGGGTTCCAGTTGGTGCTGAAGAAGGTGTCGGAGAACTCGCTCGTCGAGTGGTCCGTCGTGTTCACCAGCGGCCCCTGCTTGAGGCCGATGTAGAGGTGCGTCGGGCTGCCGCCGGAGCAGGTGTACGACGCGTGCACGACGGCAGAGACGGCACCACTGGGATCGGCGACGACCACGGGGTTCACCTTCTCGACCACCGGAGGCTGGTAACCGGCGCTCTGCTTGGCCAGCGCCGTGCTGGCCGGACTGAGCAGCAGCGCGGTGATCGAACCGACGATCAGGACCTTCTTCATGCCTACCCCCCAAGGGATGTCGCGTGCACCGAGACTGCTCCCAGCCGGCGCAGGACGCCAGGGAGTTCGCACAATTCGCGGCGCCGGGTGACGGACGGTCAGCAGCCGAGGCTGCTCTGCCAGACTGCAGCCTCATGAGCGCCGCCCGCCCCCTGTCGCGCGACCGCATCCTGAAAGCGGCTTTTGCGATCGCCGACAAGCGTGGGCTCGAGGCCGTCACGATGCGCAGCGTGGCGGCCCGGCTCGACGTCGAGGCGATGTCGCTCTACCACCACGTGCCGAGCAAGAGGGCGATGCTCAACGGCCTCGTGGACCTGCTGGTGCAGATGGCGGAGATGCCCACGGGAGAGGTCACCTCCGAGGAGTGGATCCGGGGTACGGCGAGCGGGCTGCGAGCGCTCGCGCAGCAGCACCCGAGGGTGGTCGGCCTGCTGAGCTCGCGGACGGTGCCGCTCGACGACCCGGAGTCGGCGAAGCCGTTCGAGGCGGGTCTCGCGGCCTTCGTCCGCGAGGGCCGCGACCTCCCGCAGGCCTACGCCGCGGTCCAGTCGGTGGCGCTGGCCGTGCTCTCCATGACGCAGCTGGAGTCGATCGCGGCGCTCGAGACCCCCACGCCGCCGGACGCCACGCACGTCGAGGCGCTGTCGGACGACTTCCCGCTGCTCCGCCAGGTCGCCGAGTCCGACGTGACGCTCGACCTGTTCTGGGCAGCGATGACCGAGGGGCTGGTCCGCGGGTTCGCCGCTTGACAATCGCCTTACATCGTAAGACGCTTCTTACACCGTAAGGAGGTGGGGTCATGGTGTCCCTGCAGGACAAGCTGACCGAGCTCGCGACCGAGCTCAACGTTCCCGGCGTCGTTGCGGGCATCGTGCGCGGCGGCCAGACCGAGATCGCGGTTCACGGCGTCACCAACGTCGACCACCCGCTCGCCGTCGACGAGGACACGCTGTTCCAGTTCGGCTCCACCGGGAAGACGGTCACCGCCACGGCGATCATGGTGCTGGTCGAGAAGGGGCTGCTCGACCTCGGCGCCACCGTCCGGACCTACCTGCCCGAGCTGACCCTCACCGATGAGGACGTCGCCGCCAAGGTCACCGTCCTGCAGCTGCTCAACCACACCGCCGGCTGGATGGGCGACGTGTTCGAGGACACCGGCGACGGCGACGATGCCCTCGAGAAGTACGTCGCTTACATGGCGACCCTCCCTCAGGTGTCGCCCCTCGGCTCCGCTCCGTCGTACAACAACGCGTC
>JAODNF010000496.1 GCA_025464915.1 Frankiales bacterium
GCTGGTCGACGTCGAGGGGCGGACGCTCAAGCTGACCAACCTCGAGAAGGTGCTCTACCCGAGCGGCTTCACCAAGGGCCAGGTCATCGACTACTACTCCCGCATCGCGCCGGTCCTGCTGCCGCACCTGGCTCAGCGGGCGCTGACCCGCAAGCGCTACCCGAACGGCACGCAGGGCCCGATGTTCTTCGAGAAGAACCGGCCGCAGGGGACACCGCCGTGGGTGCGGACCGTGACGCTGCCCGCCCCGGGTTCGACGAAGAACCGCGACACCATCGACTACGTCGTCATCGAGGACCTCGCGGGCCTGGTGTGGACCGCCAACCTCGCCGCCCTCGAGCTGCACACGCACCAGTGGAAGGTCGGCCGCAAGACACCCGACCTGCTGGTCTTCGACCTCGACCCCGGGCCGCCCGCGACCATCGTGGAGTGCTGCCAGGTGGCAATGCTGCTGCGCGACACCCTCGACCTCGAGCTGTTCCCGAAGACCTCGGGCAACAAGGGCATGCAGCTGGTCGCGAGGGCCCCGGTCCGCGACACGTCCGAGTTCGCCCGCGAGGTCGCGGAGAAGCTGGAGACGGCTCACCCGTCGCTCGTGGTCAGCCGCATGACGAAGGCGGTGCGGCCCGGCAAGGTCTTCGTCGACTGGTCGCAGAACAACGGGGCCAAGACGACGGTCACGGTGTACTCGCTGCGGGCCCGGGACGAGCCCACGGTGTCGACCCCGCTGACCTGGGAGGAGGTCGAGTCGTGCACCTCGGCGTCCGACCTGGTCTTCCGGGCAGAGGACGTGCTGTTCCGGGTCGAGGAGCTGGGTGACCTCTTCGAGCCCTTGCTGTGAGCCCGGATCGGGTGTTCCCTCGGACCATGACTGGTGTGCCGCCGCCCGCCCTCACGGATGAGGCCCTCGACCGCGAGCTCGAGCACCTCCACGAGACGCGTCACGACACGTTCCTGCACGGCAGCGAGGACGCGCTCGCGTTCCACACCGTGCGGACCCGGGACCTGGAGGAGGAGTACCTCCGCCGCAACCCCGACCGGGTCATCGACGCCCGGCGCACCCGGCACGGTTCGCGGGAGATGGCCGGCCAGGACGCCTGACGCGGCTAGGCTCCTCGCGTGACTGCCAGCGAGGTTCCTGCACGCGGACAGCGGCTGCCCCGCCAGGCGCGCCGCAAGCAGCTGCTCGGTGCCGCGCAGGAGATCTTCGTCGCGCAGGGCTACCACGCGGCTGCGATGGACGACATCGCCGAGCGCGCCGGCGTCTCGAAGCCCGTGCTCTACCAGCACTTCCCGGGCAAGCTGGAGCTGTACCTGGCGCTGCTCGAGGAGCACGCTGCCGCTCTGACGCAGCGGGTCATCGAGGCACTGGCCTCCACGACCGACAACCAGAAGCGCGTCGCCGCCTCCATCGAGGCCTACTTCGACTTCGTCGACGGCGACGGCGAGGGCTTCCGCCTGGTCTTCGAGAGCGACCTTCGCAACGACCCCGCCGTGCGCGAGCGGGTCGAGCGGATGACCGCCGACTGCGTCGCGGCCATCACCGAGGTCATCGCCCACGACACCGGCTTCCCGATCGAGGAGGCGCGGCTGCTGTCGGTCGGCCTGACCGGCCTCGCCGAGATCGGGGCCCGCTGGTGGCTGTCCTCGGACGAGCGCCTCGAGAAGAAGCGCGCCGTCGAGCTGCTGGTCAACCTCTCCTGGCGCGGCATCTCCGGAGCCCCGCTCCACCAGTAGCCGTTCTGCTGTCGGCTGACACCGGCGCCGCCCGCACACGCGTCGGTTAGCGTCTGCGGCAACGACTACGAGGAGGCTCCGCGGTGGAGGTCAAGATCGGCGTGCAGTTCGCGCCCCGCGAGCTGGTGCTCGAGAGCAGCCAGACCCCGGCCGAGATCGAGAAGGCCGTCGCCGACGCCCTCAAGGCCGACCTGGGCGTCCTCACCCTCGAGGACGAGAAGGGCCGTCGCGTCCTGGTGCCGGCCGACAAGCTCGCCTACGTCGAGATCGCCGAGGCGGAGACCCGACGCGTCGGCTTCGGCGCCATCTAGACGGACCCGCTGCGGCCGTGCTTCAGGCCTCGAGGCCGAGGCGCGCCATCCGCGCGGTGTGCTGATCGGTGATCGACTTCAGCAGGCCGGTGATGCCGGCGAGGTTGTTCGCGCCGACGAGCAGCTCGAGCAGGGCGTCACGCTCGACCGCGACGTACTGCGCCTGGATCAGCGCCTCACCGACGAGCCGCCGGGCCCACAGCGCGAGCCGGCCGCCGACGGACGGCTCCTCGGCGATGATCGCCTTCACCTTGGCGACGGCGAACGACGCCTGGCCGGTGTCCGCGAGGACGCCCTCGATGAGGGTGCGGGTCTCGGCGTCCTGCACGTAGGTGGCGACCTCGCGGTAGAAGTCGGTCGCCATGCCGTCGCCGACGTAGGCCTTGATCAGGCCCTCGTACCAGTCCGACGGCTGCGTCGAGTCGTGGAAGGAGTCGAGCGGCTCGACGAACGGCCCCATCGCCTCGAGCGGGTCGACGCCGCGGTCGGCGAGGTGCTTGCTCAGCAGCTGGAAGTGGTGGAACTCGGCGTTGGCCATCGTCCCGAGGGCCACCTTGTCGGCCAGCGAGGGCGCGAGCTGCGCATCCGTCGTGAGGCGCTCATAGGCGATCAGCTCGCCGTACGCCAGCACGCCGAGCAGGTCGATGACAGCCGCTTCCATGCCCCAAAAGGTAGGCTGGCATGCGAAGACACCGAGTGTTGACCCTCACCTGAGATGCGCGCCCGCACGGAGCAGCGCTTCCGACCGGCGGTCGGCACACCTCAGAGAAGGCATTCCCATGACTGAAGAGAACGGCTTCGCCGCGCTCGGCGCGCGCCCGGAGACGGTCGAGGCGCTCGCCGCCGTCGGCATCACGCAGCCCTTCCCGATCCAGAAGATGACGTTGCAGATCGCGATGGGCAAGCACGACCTCATCGGACAGGCCCGCACGGGCACCGGCAAGACGCTGGGCTTCGGCATCCCCATGCTGCAGAACGTCACGTCCAAGGAGGAGGGCAGCAACGGCGTCCCCCAGGGGCTCGTCGTCGTCCCCACCCGTGAGCTGTGCGTCCAGGTCGCCAGCGACCTCGAGATCGCCGGCAAGACCCGCGGCATCCGGGTGCAGAGCATCTACGGCGGGCGCGCGTTCGAGCCGCAGGTGGAGTCGCTGAAGCGCGGCGTCGAGATCGTCGTCGGCACCCCCGGCCGGCTGCTCGACCTCGCCCGGCAGGGCCACCTCAACCTCGGTCAGGTCGAGATGCTCGTGCTCGACGAGGCCGACGAGATGCTCGACCTCGGCTTCCTCCCCGACGTCGAGCGCATCCTCGACCTCACGCCGGACGAGCGGCAGACCATGCTGTTCAGCGCGACGATGCCCTCGCCGGTCGTCGCCCTGGCCCGGCGCTTCATGAAGCAGCCCACGCACATCCGCGCCGAGGAGGTCGACGAGGGCCGCACGGTGCCCAACACCGAGATCTTCGTCTACCGCGCCCATGCCATGGACAAGGGCGAGGTCCTCGCCCGCATCCTGCAGGCCGAGGGCCGTGGCCTGACGATGGTGTTCTGCCGCACCAAGCGGACCTGCGACAAGGTCGCCGAGGACATGAACGACCGCGGCTTCGCCGCCGCAGCCGTGCACGGCGACCTCGGCCAGGGCGCCCGTGAGCAGGCGCTGCGCGCGTTCCGCTCCGGCAAGATCGACGTCCTCATCGCCACCGACGTCGCCGCGCGCGGCATCGACGTCCAGGACGTCACCCACGTCATCAACTACCAGTGCCCGGACGAGGAGCGCACCTTCCTGCACCGCATCGGCCGCACCGGCCGCGCGGGTGCCAAGGGCGTCGCCGTCACGTTCGTCGACTGGGACGACATGCCGAAGTGGGGGCTCATCAACAAGGCCCTCGAGCTGCCGTTCCCGGAGCCGGTCG
>JAODNF010000034.1 GCA_025464915.1 Frankiales bacterium
TCGTGGTCGGTGCGCGGGTGCTTCTGGGCGGTGCCGCAGCAGCAGTCGCGGCAGAGCAGGACCACGACCTCGGAGGAGCCGCTCAGAGCGCGTTGTCCTTCAGGAGCTTCGCGACGTGGCCAGTCGCCTTCACGCCGTACAGGGCCTGGGAGATGTTGCCCTTCTCGTCGATGAAGAAGGTCGAGCGGATCACGCCGACGACGGCCTTGCCGTAGAGCTGCTTCTCGCCGTAGGCGCCGTAGGCCGTCAGAGTCTCCTTGTCGGGGTCGGAGAGCAGGGGGAACGTCAGCCCTTCCTTCTCGACGAACCTCGCGAGCTTGTCCGGTTTGTCCGGGGAGATGCCGAGCACGGTGTAGCCGGCGTCGTCGAAGACGGCGAGGTTGTCTCGGAAGTCGCAGGCCTGCTTCGTGCAGCCGGGCGTCATGGCGGCGGGGTAGGCGTAGAGGACCACCTTGCGACCCTTGAAGTCGCTGAGCTTCACCGTGTTTCCCTCAGCGTCGAGGAGGGTGAACGCCGGGGCCTTGTCGCCGGGGGAGAGTCGAGTCACGGCGCCAACCCTAGTCAGCGATGGCGTCGGCCCGGGCGGCCGCGGCCGAGGTCTCCCAGCGCTGCTCGATGCGCCCGAACCGCCACAGCGCCAAGGCGAAGACCCAGACGCCGACGAAGATCCCGACGATGAGGAAGCCTGCTCGGTTGAGGTTGAAGTCGTTGGCGTAGTCCCAGAACCCGCCGGACAGCGAGAGCTGCTGCGAGAACACCTGCGCGATCTCGAGCCCGCCGATGAAGACGGCCACCACGATCGACAGCCCGGTGATGACGAGGTTGTAGTAGACCTTCCGGACCGGCCGCGAGAACGCCCAGCCGTAGGCGAAGTTCATGAACGAGCCGTCAATCGTGTCGAGCAGCGACATGCCGCCGGCGAATAGCAGCGGCAGCGACAGCAGGGCCCAGAACGGCAGGCCCGCGGCGACCGACGTCCCGGCGAGCACGAGCAGCGCGATCTCGGTCGCGGTGTCGAAGCCGAGGCCGAACAGGATGCCGAGCGGGTACATCTTCCAGCTGGTGTCGATCGACCGGGCCAGCGGGCCGAAGAAGCGCATGAGGAAGCCGCGGTTGTTGAGCTGCTGCTCGAGCTCCTCCTCGTCGTACAGCCCCCGCCGCAGGTCTCGGAACACCTTGAGGATCCCGACCAGGACGAGAAGGTTGAGCAGCGCGATGAGGAGCAGGAACGCCCCCGAGACCGAGGTGCCGACGAGCCCCGTGTAGTGGTGCAGCGAGCTGTTCTCGTCGCGCACCTCGCTGCCCAGCGCCTTCGCGCCGAGGCCGAGCAGGATCGTCAGCGCCATCACCACTGACGAGTGGCCGAGGGAGAACCAGAAGCCGACCGACAGTGGGCGCTTGCCCTCGGCCATCAGCTTGCGGGTGGTGTTGTCGATCGCGGAGATGTGGTCGGCGTCGAAGGCGTGCCGCATGCCCAGCGTGTAGGCGAGGGCGCCGGTGCCGAGGCCGAAGGTGGTCTTGCTGTCGATCTTGTAGTGGCCGCGCGAGCCGAGCCACAGCAGCAGGAACCCGCTGATGTGCAAGAACGCGATGACGGCGAACATCGCGCCCAGCCGGCGCCATTCGTCCGGTGCCAGCCGATCGCGGAGCGGGACCCGGGACAGTGGGCGTTCCTGCAGGAGTGTCACGGGGACACTCAACCCCTAGTTGCGAACCCTTCGCAACTAGAGACGGCGCGCGAGCGTGAGGCTGAAGTCCTCGGCGGGGTCGGTCCAGGTCGTGACGACCGAGAAGCCGGCGTCGGCGAGCTCGGCCCGAATGCCGTCGACCCGGAACTTCGCGCTGGTTTCCGTCAGGATCTCCTCACCCGCGGCGATCCGCCACTCGAGACCGAGCAGGCGGACAGTGAGGTCGCGCCGGGCCCGCAGCCGCATCTCGATCCGCTCGTCCTCCGCGTTCCAGACGGCCACGTGGTCGAACGCGTCGGGGTCGAGGTCGGTGTCGAGCTCGCGGGACAGCACGTGCAGCACGTTCTTGTTGAAGGCCGCCGTCACCCCCGCGCTGTCGTCGTAGGCCCTGACGAGGCGGTCGACGTCCTTGACGAGGTCGGCGCCCAGGAGGAACAGGTCGCCGGGTGCCGTGGCGCGGAAGACCCTGCGCAGGAACTCCCGCCGGGGCTCGGGTGTGAGGTTGCCGATCGTTGATCCGAGGAAGGCGACCATCCGGTCGCCGTCGGTGCCGGGAAGCGGCGCGAGCTCGTCCTCGAAGTCGGCGACGACGCCGCGCACCTCGATCTCGGGGAAGTCGCGGGTGATGCGGACCGCGGCGTCGTGGATGGGCTCCTCGGCGACGTCGAGGGGCACGAACAGCGAGGGGCGTACGGACTCGAGCAGCGCCTTCGTCTTGCGCGAGTAGCCCGCGCCCAGCTCCACCAGGGTCCCGACCTGCGGCAGCTCGGAGGCGTGCGCGTCGAGGATCGCCTGCTCGGTGCGGGTCGGGTAGTACTCGGGCAGCTCGGTGATGTCGTCGAAGAGCTGGCTGCCCTTGTCGTCGTAGAACCACTTCGGAGGGATCTCGACGGGCGTCCTCGTGAGGCCCTCGCGGACCTCGTCGGCCAGGCGGGAGGGGTCCGGCGCGCGCCGGACCTCGATCGAGAAGGTCATCGGGCGAGCCTCAGTCCGGAGAAGGCCCAGCGCGACGGCGCCGGGAAGAAGTTGCGGTAGGTGATGCGCTCGTGCCCGGCAGGTGTTGCGCAGGACGCCCCGCGCAGCACGTGCTGGTCGTTCATGAACTTGCCGTTGTACTCGCCGACGGCGCCCGCGACCGGCGTGAAGCCGGGGTAGGGGAGGTACTGCGACGCGGTCCACTCCCAGACGTCTCCGACCATGTGGTCACCCGCGAGCCCGGGGTGCAGCCGGCCCGGGTCGAGCAGCTGTCCGCGTCGTGGTTCGACGTCGGCGGCCGCGACCTCCCACTCGAGCTCCGTGGGCAGTCGGGCGCCGGCCCAGCGGGCGTAGGCGTCGGCCTCGAAGAAGCTCACGTGGATGACCGGCTCGCCGAGCACCAGCGGTCGCACGCCCGCGGTGGTGAACGTGAGCCAGGTGCCGTCGACGTCCCACCAGTAGTCCGGGCAGCGCCACCCCTCGCGCTGCACGGCGTGCCAGCCGTCCGACAGCCAGAGGTCGGGGCGTTTGTAGCCGCCGTCTGCCATGAACGCGAGCCAGTCCTCGACCGTGACGGCCCGGTCCGCGATCTCGAAGTCCTGCAGCAGGACCTGGTGGCGCGGACCCTCGTTGTCGAACGAGAAGCCGCCCGTGGCCCCCACGGAGTGGATCCCGCCGGACACGCCGCGGAACGACAGCGGCGCCGACGTCGCCGGCTGGTCGTCGGGTCGGGAGATGTAGGCGGGGCCGAAGGCGTGCCGGGACAGCAGGTGCTTGATGTCCATGACGAGCAGCTCCTGGTGCTGCTGCTCGTGGTTGATGCCGAGCTCGACGAGGGTCAGGACGGCCTCGGACGGGTCCATCGCGAGGAGCTCCTCGACCGCAGCGTTGACGTGCTGCCGGTAGCGGCCGACCTCCTCGATGCCCGGTCGCGTCACGAGCCCCCGCTCCGGTCGGGGATGCCGCGGCCCGACCGCCTCGTAGTAGCTGTTGAACAGGAAGCGGAAGCTGGCGTCGTAGGACTCGTAGTCGTCGCCGAGGACGAACTCCTCGAAGAACCAGGTGGTGTGGGCCCGGTGCCACTTGGTGGGCGAGGCGTCGGGCATCGACTGGGCCGTCTGGTCCTCCGCCGACAGCGGCGCGGCCAGGCCCTCGGTGAGGGCGCGGGTCTGCGCGAACCGGTCTGTCAGGCTCAACGTGCCTACGAGTGACATGTGATCACCTTTCCCTGTGCCACCGACAACAACGCGTCAACCAGCGAGAAGTTCACCGACCGGTACCTCCCTGTCCAGGACGTTGCCCGCCGGAGCGAGCGGGCAGCTCCACACCGGGTCGTAGGCGCAGGACGGGTGGTAGAGGAAGTTGAGGTCCAGCACGACCGAGCCGCCGGACCCGGCACCCAGGTCGGCGCCTTTGGCCGTGTCGAGCAGGTAGCGACCGGCGCCGTACGTGCTGCCTCCCGTCGTCAGGTCCCTGACCGGCACGAACAGCCCTCCTGAGTAGTCGTCGAGCCACCACGCGTCGAGCGGTCCCCATGGCGTGCGCAGCACACCGATGCGGGACGTGCCCACTCCTCCGTCGAGAGTTCGGTGCTCAGGCGGTGCCGGTTCGATCGGCACCTCGCAGCGCCAGGCCGGGTCGTACGGTGCGACGGGGAGCCCGCTGTCCCGGCGCGGGTCAGCCGTCGGCAGCGGCGACTGCGAGGACGTGCGGAACAGCGCGTCCCGGCCCGCCCGCCAGCGCGCGTGACCGGCGGCGGGGTCGAGTGCGCGCACCTCGGCGTACAGGCCGTGGATCGCGCGCCGCCAGTCGAGCAGGTCCAGCGTCATCCGTGCGGGAGCTGGTCGAGGAGCCGCAGCCAGACCTCGGTCTGAGTCGGGTAGGACGCGACCGCGTGCCAGAGGCGCTGGAGCGGTACCTCGGCGACGATCGCGACCGTGGCGGCGTGCACCATCTCGGTGACACCGGGTCCGAAGAACGTGGCTCCGACCAGGTGGTCGTCGGACACGACGAGCTGTGCCCAACCGGGGTTGTCGTCGGCGAACAGCGAGCCTCCCGCGGTCTGGCCGATGTCGTACGACACGACCGTGACCTCGAGGCCCTTGTCCCGTGCGGCCTTCTCGGTGAGGCCGACCGACGCGACCGGCGGGTCGGAGAAGACGACCTGCGGCACGACGTCGTGGTCGGCCGTGGCGGCGTGCTGGGTCCACGGGCCGGTGACCGGCTCGCCCTTCGCGCGGGCCGCGATGACGGTCCCGGCGACGCGGGCTTGGTACTTGCCCATGTGGGTCAGCAGCGCGCGGTGGTTGACGTCACCGGCGGCGTAGAGCCAGTCGAACCCCTCGACCTGCAGGGTGTCGTCGACCGCCAGCCAGTCGCCGTCCTCCAACCCGATCGTCGCCAGGCCGAGGTCGGTGGTGCCGGCGCGACGACCGGCGGCGACGAGCACCTCGTCGGCCTCGATCGCCTCGCCGCTGTCGAGGGTGACCGTGACGTGCCCGTCCCGTGCGACCCGCTGGGCCGACGACCCG
>JAODNF010000074.1 GCA_025464915.1 Frankiales bacterium
CCCTTGACGTTACGCGCTTGTGAACGCGCGCACAAAGTCAGTGAGGCCCGTCACACCGGCCCCGCGGTCCGGTCAGCGGAGGGCTCGGGCGAGGTTCTTCTCGTCGACCCACCAGCGCGCGACGACCGTCCCGTCCACGAGCACGACCGGCACGTGGTCGGAGTGCTCCGCCAGGGCGGGGTCGGCGTCCACGTCCAGCACGGTGAGCTCGGCACCGGCCCGGGTGCACACCCGCTGCACGACCGGGAGTGCCTCCGCGCACATGGTGCAGCCGTCGCGCGTCACGAACGTCACGCTTGCGTCCGCCCGACCGGAGCGTGCCCGTGTCCACCTGAGCGGACGCAAGGAGGCCACGGGTCAGGGGTTCTGCTCGCGCAGGCGGCCCTTGGAGACCTTGCCCGTCGCCGAGTGCGGCAGCTCGTCGACGAACTGGACCGCCGTCGGGCACTTGAAGCGCGCCAGCCGGGTCGCGGCGTGCGCGATGACGTCGTCGGCCGACAGCGAAGCACCGTCGGCGAGGACCACGAGGGCCTTGACCGACTCGCCCGTGTACGGGTGCGGGATGCCGAGCACCGCCACCTCGGCCACGCCGTCGAGGGCCGCGATGACCTCCTCGACCTCGCGCGGGTAGACGTTGAAGCCGCTGACCAGGACCAGCTCGCGCCGCCGGTCGACCAGGTACAGGTCGCCGTCGTCGTCGAGGACCGCGACGTCGCCGGTCGCGAACCAGCCGTCGTCGTCCGGCCCCTCGGACCCCGTCGGCCAGTAGCCGCTGAACAGGTTGGCGCCGCGCACCACGATCTCGCCGGGGTCGCCCTCCTCGACGAGGGCGCCACGCTCGTCGACGAGGCGCAGCTCGACACCGGGGACGGGCCGTCCGATCGAGCCCGGCTTGGCGACCTCGCTCATCAGCGTCGTCGTCAGGACCGGCGCCGTCTCGGTCAGGCCGTAGCCCTCGAAGACGTGGTGGCCCGTGACGTCGAGCACCCGGTGCAGGACGGTCGGCGGCAGCGGCGAGGCGCCGGAGAGCGCGAGCCGGACGGACGTGAACGCGTCACCGACATCGGGCAGCATCGACCAGGCGACGTACATCGGGGGCGCGCCGACGACGTTCGTCACGCCGTGCCGGCGGACCAGCTCGAGCGTCTCGACGGGGTCGAAGCGCTCGGTGAGCACACCCGTCGCGCCGTGCCGGACCACGGCACCGAGAGCCGCGTTGAGCCCGAAGACGTGGAACAGCGGCAGCACCAGCAGCACCACGTCGTCGTCGGCCATGACCGGCGGGTCGATCTCGGAGGTCTGCGCGAGGTTCGCCAGCAGCGCCCGGTGCGTGAGCATCGCGCCCTTCGGGCGGCCGCTGGTGCCGGAGGTGTAGAGCAGCACCGCGAGGTCCTCGCCGCCGCCGACCGCGTCGACCGGGGTGCGGTCCGACAGCAGGGACCGCCACTGCGCCGAGGCGGTCACGACGACCGTCGGCGCCTGCACGAGTGACGCCGTGGCGACCGAGGTGATCACCACGGATGCGCCGGAGTCCGCCACGACGTGGGCGATCTCGTCGGCGGTGTAGCCGGTGTTCACCGGGAGCGCGACGCAGCCCGCCCGCAGCGCGCCGAAGTAGGCGACCGCGAAGTCAGGCGTGTTGCCCAGGTGGATCGCGACCCGGTCGCCCGCGCAGGCGCCGAGGGCGCCCAGTCCGCGGGCGGCGGCCGACACCCGGGCGTCGAGCTCGGACCACGTGATCGTCTCGCCGTGGAACAGCAGGGCGGCCTTGTCCGGGGTCGCCGTGGCGGCGTCGTGCACCAGGTCAGCCAGGTTGGACGCCGTCACGCGCCGGAGCATGCCACAGCGGTCAGGGCGGCGAGCCCGTCGGCGACGGCCGTCCCGCGGTCGGCAGGATCACCGGCGGCTTGGGGGTGTTCGCCGGGGTCGGCTTGGCCGAGACGGTCGTGACCGGCTTCGGCGAGGAGGTGCGTCGGACGGCCGTCGTCGCCGCCGGGGTGGCCGAGGAGAACCCGCGGTGCCGGGTCGGCCCGGGGGACGGCGACACCGACGGCTGGACCCCTGCCGCTCTCAGCTCCCGGTCGCTCTTGATCTGCTTGTAGAGCTGCAGGGCGCGGGTGAAGATCCGGGCGGGCGCCGTGCCGCCGAAGATCTGCCCCTTCACGCCGGCGAGGTCGTGCATGCCGCCGCAGGTGCCGTTGACGTGCTTGCCCTTGCCGACGGTGCAGCTGGCGTACTCGTTGCCCATCCAGCTCGACATGCAGATCCGCAGCTCGGGGACGCAGCCGGTGAACCAGGCGTCCGTCGAGTCGTTCGTCGTACCCGTCTTGCCGAAGACCTTCGTCCCCGCCGCCTGGACCGACGTCGCAGTGCCGTAGTCGACGACGCTGGTCAGCGCCTTCACGACGTCCGACGCCACGCCCTTGCTGACGACCCGGTCGATGTGCGGCGCCGGCGGGCGGAACAGCAGCTGCCCCTGGCCGGTGCCGGCGACGCCGCTGCGCACCTCGGTGAAGCCGGTCACCGGGATGTGCCGGCCGCCGTTGGCGAACGTCGCGTAGCCGGTCGCCTCGCCGAGGGGCGTGACGTCGACGCCGCCGCCGATGCCGAACGGCAGGTAGTGCGCGGGCGGGCAGTAGGTGCCGCCGTCGGCCTGCTTGACGCACGGCCCCTCGAGCTTGCCCTGCGGGGCGAGCCCGGCGCGCTCGGCCAGCTTGGCCACCTTGTCGCGCCCGACGTCGTTCGCCAGGGGCACGTAGATCGTGTTGACCGAGTGCGCCAGGGCGGCCTGCAGCGTGAACGTGCCGGCCTCCCCGTCGCCCGCGTTGCTGAACACGTAGGCCCCGCCCTTGCACGCCGCGCACGGGATGCTCTTGGTGGACGGCCCGAAGCGGGTCTCGCCGAGGGAGTGCCCCTCGACCAGCGCTGTGGCGAGCGTGAACGTCTTGATGGTCGACCCGCTGGACCGGGCCGCGTTGGTCGCGAGGTTGAAGCCGTGCGCCTTGTAGCCGTCGGTCGGGTCGTTGACGACCTTGCCGTCCTTGACGATCGGCGGGACCCGGCGCAGCGTCGACATCGCCTTGATGCCGCCGGTCTGGTAGTCGACCGCGACGAGGGCCGCCTGCGGGTCGGTCGGGTTCGGCAGCACCTCCTTCAGGGCCTGCGCGAACGCCTGCTGCAGGTCGAGGTTGAGGGTGGTCTTCACCTTCAGCCCGCCGCGGAAGAAGGTGTCCTCGTCGTAGGACGGGTCGGCCTTGATCTTCGGCACGACGTAGTCGACGAACTCCGGCGCGAGGTTCTTCGACTCGGGCGGGGAGTTCTGCTGGATCAGGCTCCGCCGCGTGTAGTGGGCGAACGCCTTCGTCGCCTGGGCTGCGGTGATGTAGTTGTTCTTCACCATCTGGTTCAGCGTGTAGGTCTGCCGCACCCTGGCCTGCCGGAAGTCCTTGATCGGGTTCCAGGCCGACGGTGCGGGCGCGATGCCGGCCAGCAGCGTCGCGCGCGAGAGCGCCAGGCTCGCGTCGCGCGTATGGGCCGCCACGTTGAGGTCGAGGTCCTTCACGGGGACCCCGAAGTAGTACTTCGAGGCGGCCTGCACGCCGTACAGGCCGTTGCCGAGGTAGAGCGCGTTGAGGTAGTCGGTGAGGATCTGCTGCTTGGTGAGCTTCTGCTCGAGCCGGTACGCCAGCGCCGCTTCGCGGATCTTCCGCATCGCGGTGCGCTCGTTGCCGACGTAGGCGTTCTTCACGTACTGCTGCGTGAGCGTCGACCCGCCCTGGGTGTTGCCGCCCGTGACGTCGCGCAGGAGCGCGCGGACCGTGGCGAGCGGGTCCACGCCGTTGTGCTTGAGGAACCGCTCGTCCTCGGCGTTGATGATCGCCAGCCTCATGACCGGCGGGATGTCCTTGGCGTCGACCTCCTCCCGCTTCTCCGGGGGCGCGACCAGCGCGATCTGCCGGCCGTCGTCGGCGACCAGGATCGCGTTCTGCGGGGGCGGCGCGAGCTGGAGGTTGATGGGCGCGTTGAGCAGCCCCGCGACGAAGGTGCCGCCCCCGACGACCAAGGCGAGCACGCCGACCAGCAGCGCGCGGGCCACCAGCCGGGTACGACGACGGCGGCGCCTGCGCTTGAGCACCTGCTGCCGTGAGCGCACCGGGCGGCCCGCGGGGCGAGCCGGTGCTGGACCGGGGGCGACCATGAGGGGCAGGGTACGTGCTGCGCCCGACCCCCGTTGGGTCACTTCTCAGTGGGCTGCGCCGAGGGGGAACCGTGCCGGACCAGCAGGCCGTCCGCGTGCTCGTCGTCGACGACACCGAGCACGTGCGCACCGTGGTGGCCGACATGCTGCGGCTCGACGGCTTCGACGTGGTGGGGACGGCACCCGACGGCGCGGCCGCGCTCGCACTCGCGGCCGAGACCGACCCGCACGTGGTCGTGATGGACCTGATGATGCCGGGCATCGACGGCATCGAGGCGACCCGGCAGCTGCGGGCGGCCCGGCCCGGCCAGCAGGTGGTCCTCTACACCGCCTACCTCGACCCGGACGTGGCGGCGCGGGCCCGCGAGGCGGGGGCGGCGCTGTGCCTGGGCAAGGTCGAGGGACTGCCCCGGCTGGAGCGCGAGCTGGTCCGCCTCACGCTCGCGGTGGCACGCGGCTCGAGCTGACCGCTCAGGACCGGCGCTCGACGTGCCGATGTCCAGGATGACGAAAGGTGGCTGCTCTCCGGGGGTCCGCCCCGTAGGATGGTCTGAGCGCAGGGCCGGACGCGGCCGTGCGGAACGGAGCTCGATGCACGTGCGGCTACAGGGGCGCGCGGGCGCACGGGGGGCACACGCCACCGGCACCCGCGCTGTCGGAGCGCGCCCGTGAGCCGTCCCCACAACGGTCTCCCGCAGCTGCGCGCCGCCGTGACGGACGCCCGCCGCGAGGAGCTGCAGCGTGCCGCGCGGCTGTCCTTGACGGCCGCCGACGCCTTCGAGCGGGTCGCTCACCACGGTGCGATGGCGTCCACGGCCCGGGTCCCTGCCGTCGTACCCGCCCCTGCCACGCCCGACCACGACGAGGGCCTGGCGGCCCCCGAGGGCGAGACCGCCGTCGCGATGTCGCTCGTCGAGCGCGCGCAGGCGGGCGACGCCGACGCGTTCGGCGAGCTGTACGACCGCTACGTCGACCAGGTCTACCGCTACATCGCCTACCGGGTCGGCTCCACGCAGCTCGCCGAGGACCTCACCAGCGAGACCTTCCTGCGCGCCCTGCGCAGGATCGGCTCCTTCACGTGGCAGGGACGCGACGTCGGCGCGTGGTTCGTGACCATCGCGCGCAACCTGATCGCCGACCACTACAAGAGCGGCCGCTACCGCCTCGAGATGACGACGGACGACGTCACCGAGTCCGGCAAGGCGCCGACGATCTCCGGCCCGGAGGCCGAGGTCCTCGAGTCGATGCAGAACAAGGTGCTCCTCGAGGCGATCAAGAAGCTCAACGCCGAGCAGCAGGAGTGCGTCGTGCTGCGCTTCCTGCAGAGCCTGTCGGTCGCCGAGACGGCCGCGATCATGGGCAAGAACGAGGGCGCGATCAAGGCCCTGCAGTACCGCGCGATCCGGACGCTCGGGCGGCTGCTTCCCGAGGGAGTCGAGCTGTGACGGGCCCACTGATGGGCCGTTTGGCGTATTTCGGACATCTGCCCGTCACCTCCGGCCGGGCGCGGTCGTTGCAGGGAGTGAGGCGCAACGGTGCGGCTCCGTTGAGTGCGGAAGGAGGTCTGGCATGAACCCGCTGGGCACCCGCGCTCGCGCAGAGGAGCTCGCCGCCCTGCTCGACGGAGCAGTGGCCGGCCCGGGCAGCCTGACCGCCCCGCACGCCGGCCTCGCCGCACGGCTGCTCACGCTCGCCCCCACGCTCCAGTCGCTCGCCACCCCGCGCCCGGAGTTCCGCGACGCCCTGCGCCAGCGCCTGGTCGCGGTCGCCACCGTCCAGGCGGCGAACGCTCCGGCCTACGCCGAGCCGCTCAACCGCCCCCGCGCCCTCGACGCCGCCGTCTCCTGGTCGCAGTCGCGCAAGGCGCAGCGCCGCATCGGCGTCACCGCCGGCGCGATGGCCTCCGTCGTCGCCCTCACCGGCATCGGTGTCGCCGCGACCCGCTCGCTGCCCGGCCAGGCCTTCTACGGCGTGAAGCGCTTCGGCGAGGGCATCCAGCTCGACCTGGCGAGCGGCGACCAGGCCAAGGGCAGCAAGCACCTCGAGTTCGCCGCCACGCGGTTGCGCGAGGTCAAGGCGCTCGCCCACGGCGACGGCTCGCTGTCGCTCGGCGCGCCGGGCCACCCGACGGCGGCCGGCATCGCCTTCGGCGGCTCGACCTCCAGCAACATCGCGATGGCGCTCGCCGACTTCGACAGCGAGACCAAGGCCGGCACGACCCTGCTCAAGAACGTCTACGACAAGACCGGCAGGCCCGCGCCACTGCGCATCATCACCAGCTTCACCCACGAGCAGACCACGCGCCTGGCCGCGCTGCTCCCCGCGCTCCCCGCGTCCGTGAAGCCGCAGGCGCAGAGCTCGCTCGACCTGGTGACGGCCGCGCAGTCCGACGCGACGGACCTGCTGGCCCTCGGCACCTGCAACGGCTCCTGCTACCCGGGCAACGCCGGGCCGCCCACTCCGACGCAGCCGGTTCCGGCGCCGGGCGCCACGGCCACGCCGACCGACCCGACCGGCGACAACAACGGCGTCCCCAACTGCAACTGCGGCCAGCCGACGCTCGCACCGTCGCCGACGTCGAACCCCGAGCCCACGCCGTCCGAGACGCCCTCCCAGACGCCCTCCGACGAGCCGACGCAGGAGCCCACCACCGAGCCGTCGCCCTCGGACTCGCCGTCGCCGACGCCCGACCCGACGCTGCTGCCGGTCCCGCTGCCGACGCTGCCGGTCCCGGTCCCCACGCTGCCCGTTCCGGTCCCCACGCTCCCGACGGCCCCTGCGCTCCCGCTGCTGGCGACCGGTCTGCCCGGCCTGCCCAAGAGCTAGTCCGCCCGCCGCCTCGCCGGCGACGCGGGTGCGGGTGCGGTACGACCGCAGCGGGCGCACCCGCCGGACGGGGGCACCCCGTTGGGCCGTCCGGATGTCCGAATCGTCCCCTTCTGGGTCACGACTTTGGATCAGCTCCTGGCCGCCTCGGACTACCTCTGAGGGTCACTTCCTGGTCACTCCGGGCCAGAAAAGTTCCGTCAAGCCTGTGCTTATGTCCGGTTTGCTCCCACATGTCCGAAAAAACTTTGTGTGCGGAGCGTCACCTGAACCGCACCCCCTCGTTGTGAGGGTCAAGACGGCACGCCCCGGTCCGAAAAGCCCGGTTCAAGCGAAACGTCCGCAATGCCGAACCAGTTCCGCAACAGGCAACACCTTCACTCAAGGGGACTCACATGACCAGCAACGGACGGGTCGCGCGGCTGACCGCCCTGGCCCTCGCCACCGGCACGCTCGTCGCTGCCGGGGCCGGCACCGCGGGTGCGGCCACCAGCACCTCCAAGCTCCAGAACAAGATCCAGGGTCTCGGCAACGGCTCGGTCGTGCACCTGCACGTCGCCCTGCCGGTCGCGCTCCCGGGCATCGGCCAGATCATCGACCAGTACATCTCCACCACGGACGGCACCGTCACCACGGTCACCAACCTCGGTGCGAAGTCGGTCGGCACCATCGGCAAGGGCGCCGTGCCGGTCCTCTCGGACCTGCTCGCCGGCCAGGCCGTCTCCGAGCTCGGCGGCAAGCTGAGCGACTCCGTCGCCCTCGTCGACCAGGACAACCTCGCGGGCCTCGGCCTCACGCTCAAGGCGCTCTCCGCCAAGAGCATGGTGAAGGCCCCCAACCTGCAGGGCGTCATCTCGCACTCCGAGTCGACCGTTGCGGCCGTCAAGCTCGGCCAGCTGAACCTCGCGGGCCTCCTCGGCGCCGGCAAGAACGACCCGACCGCCTCGGTCACGGGCGCTCTCAACACGGTCCTCGGCACGGTCAACTCGACCACCGGCACCGCCACCAGCACGATCACGGGCGTCATCAAGACCGCCACGGACACGCTGAACGCCGCCACCAACAACGCTGCTGCGCCGGTCTCCTCGACCGTGACCGCCGCCGTCACCACGGTCACCACCGCGCTCGACCAGCTCGTCGCGACGATCGAGTCGGCCATCACCGGCCTGACCAACGGCACCAGCCTGATCGACCTCGGCATCATGAAGTCCGACCAGACGATCAGCCGCGCGGGCACCGCCGTCACCTCGACCGTCCACAACGAGCTCGCCGGCCTGAACCTGCTCGGTGGCCTCATCTCGGTCGACGCCCTGCAGTCCACGGCGTCCGCCACGGCCGGTGGCAAGCCCGGCACCGCGTCGGTCCTGCACACCCCCGGTGTCCTGACCGTCCACGTCGCCGACGCCCTCACGCTGAAGATCGGCAAGACGATCGAGCTCACCGGCTCCCTCGGCTCCGCCCTCCCGCCGGCCCTGCTGGACACGGTCAACACCACGCTGACCACCGTCCTGGGCCTGCTGCGCGACACCCTCGGCCTGGACTTCCAGCCGGGTGCCGCTGTCGAGAGCGTCGCGAAGGACGGCACCTCGGCCGCCACGACGGTCTCCGCCGCCAAGCTCGTCCTCAACCCGCCGGTCATCGCGAGCCTCCTGCCCAAGGGCGAGAAGCTGCTGACCGTCGAGCTGGTCGGCGCGCAGGCCGCCGTCGGTGACAAGCTCATCGCCCAGTCGGTCGTCCCGAGCAAGCCCGTCGCCGTCAAGTCGCTGCCCCGCACGGGTGCGAACCTGCCGCTGACGGCCACGATCGCCACCGGCCTCATGGGCCTCGCGTTCGTCGCTCGCCGCCGCCGCCTCACGCACGCCGCGTAACACCTAGCACTCTCCTGAGGGCCCGCTGCTTCGGCAGCGGGCCCTCAGTCGTTTCTCGCTAGGGTCTGGTCCATGAGGCTGCGCAGGCGCACGGACGACGGCGTGTCCGCCGTGCTGGCGGGCGCGGCCGCGGCTGCGGCGGCTGAGGTCGAGGCCAGCCTCGCCGTACCCGCCGACCCCACCGCCGCGGCGTTCTTCGACGTCGACAACACGATGATCCGCGGGGCGTCGATCTACTTCTTCGGCAAGGGCATGGCCGGCCGTGGGCTCGTCACGACCGGCGACCTGGTCCGGTTCGGGTGTGAGCAGCTGAAGTTCCGCGTCCGCGGCACCGAGGACCTGGCCGCCGTCGCCGAGGCCCGCGAGAAGGCGCTCAGCCTGGTCGCCGGCAAGTCTGTGGCCGACATCGTCGCCTACGGCGAGGAGATCTACGACGAGCTGATGGCCGAGCGGATCTGGTCGGGCACCCGCGCGATGGCGCAGGCCCACCTCGACGCCGGGCAGCGGGTCTGGCTCGTCACGGCCACCCCCATCGAGCTCGCCCGCATCATCGCCAAGCGCCTGGGGCTCACCGGAGCCCTCGGGACGGTCGCCGAGGTGGAGGACGGCCTCTACACCGGCCGGCTGGTCGGCGAGCCGCTGCACGGGCCCTCGAAGGCCGAAGCGGTCAAGGCGCTCGCGGAGCGGGAGGGCCTCGACCTCAGTCGTTGTACGGCCTACAGCGACTCAGCGAACGACATCCCCATGCTCTCCACGGTCGGCCGCGGCGTCGCGATCAACCCCGACTCCGGTCTGCGCGAGGCGGCCCGCAAGAACGGGTGGGAGATCCGCGACTTCCGCACCGGGCGCAAGGCCGCCAAGGTCGGCGTCCCGGCCACGGCGGGTACGGGGCTGGCGGTCGCTGCGGTCCTCGGCGGCCTCGAGCTCAAGCGCCGCCACCAGCGCTCAGCGCTGTCGAAGGCGCTGCACCGCTAGCTAGAAGAAGACCGACCGGCGCTGCATCAGCAGCGTGTAGAGGGTGGACTGGATCGTCTCCCGGACCTGGTCGGTGAGGTTGAAGACCAGCATCGGGTCCTCGGCCGCCGCGGCCCCGCCCAGCGACGCCGTCTCGATCGGCTCGCCGAACTCGATGATCCACTTCGACGGGAGCGGTACGGCGCCGAGCAGGCCCAGCAACGGGAACGTCGGGGTGATCGGCACGTAGGGAAGGCCGAGGAGCCTGGCCAGCGTCTTGGAGTTGCCGAGGATCGGGTAGATCTCCTCCGCCCCAACGATGGACACCGGGATGATCGGCTTGCCGGTGCGCAGGGCGGCGGACACGAACCCGCCGCGGCCGAACCGCTGCAGCTTGTAGCGCTCGGAGAACGGCTTGCCGATGCCCTTGAAGCCCTCGGGGAAGACGCCCACCAGCTCGTCGGCGTTGAGCAGTCGCTCCGCGTCGGCGTTGCACGCCAGGGTCTGGCCGCTCTTGCGGGCGACGGGCGCGACCACGGGCAGCGAGAACACCAGGTCGGCGCCGAGCAGGCGCAGCGTGCGGTGGGCCGGGTGGTGGTCGTGCACCGACAGGATCGTCATGAGGGCGTCGACCGGGATGGTGCCGGAGTGGTTCGCGACGACCAGCGCGCCGCCGACGTCGGGGACGTTCTCCAGGCCGCGCGTCTCGACCCGGAACCACTTGTCGTAGAGCGGCCGCAGCGGAGGCAGCAGCACGTGGTCGGAGAGGTCCTTGTCGTAGCCGAAGTCGTCGACCTCGTAGTCGCCGGTCAGCCGGCGGCGAAGGAAGGCCAGCCCGGTGGCGATCTTCTTCTCGAGCTCGGAGGCCGGGGCGGCCGGCTCCTCGGGGTCGGGCACCGGGACCGGTCCGCGCCGGTCGGCCGCCAGCGGGATGACCTTGGCGAAGCCGGAGGGGTCGGTGCGGGGCTCAGCCACGGAGCGCTCCAGTCGGGGTCAGGCCGCGCGGCAGGACGCGCGACACGAGGGCCAGGGCCCGCTGCTCGAGGGCCTCGGCGTCCTCGTCGGTGAGCAGGCGGGAGCCGGCCCGGGTGGCGGCGAAGTCGTCGAAGGCCTCGGCGGTCGGGCGCGGACCCCAGCCGAGCTCGGCGTGCAGGCGGGAGACGTCGGCGACCCGGCCGTGCTCGAGGTAGCGCATCTGCTCCGGGGAGAAGTCGACGAGGCCGGCCGAGCGGAACGCCCGCGCGACGACGTTGACCAGGGGGGACGGCACCGGGAACGACGGCCGGCCGAGCCGGCGCACCCCCTGGGACAGCAGGACGATGCCGTGGCCGCCGACGTTGAAGATGCCGGGGTGCTCCTCGACGGTCGCGCGGCGGAGCACCTCGATGCCGTCGTCCTCGTGGCAGAGCTGGATGCGGGGGTCGAAGCCGAGCACCGTCGGGACGACCGGCAGGGAGAAGTACCGGGTCAGCGGCGTCTCGATCGAGGGGCCGATGAAGTTGGTGAAGCGCAGCAGGGACAGCGTGACGTCGGGGCGGCGGCGGCCGAAGCCGCGCACGTACCCCTCGACCTCGACGGCGTCCTTGGCGTAGCCCGACTTCGGCAGCGACCGCGGCTCGACGTCCTCGGTGAAGAGCGCCGGGTCGCGCGGGCTCGAGCCGTAGATCGCGGTGGTGCTCTTCACGACGAGCTTGCGCATGCTGGGCGCCTTCTGGCACGCCGCCAGCAGCTGCAT
>JAODNF010000163.1 GCA_025464915.1 Frankiales bacterium
ACCGGCAAGCCGGCTCGCCAGCTGCGGACCGAGTGGACCGACGCCTGGGACGACCCGTCGACGCCGCAGCCGCTCGGCATGCCGCTGCAGTACATGCTGTGCTCCGAGGCGCTCGAGCGGATCCGGCTCGCCGGCCGGGAGGAGCTGATGGGCACCCCGATCGGCCAGCTGGTGGGGTCCTTCGCCGAGACCCGCACCGTCGCCGAGACCATCGCCACCCTTCTCGCCGACTACGAGAAGGCCGTCACCTCGCTTCCCCGCCTTGCCGCGTCCGCCCTGAAGGAGCACTCCTCATGACCGCACCCACGAAGGCGGACGCCCCCCGCTGCCCGTTCCCCATCGACCTGATGGACCCGGACACGTTCGAGGACGGCCTGCCGCTCGACCGCTTCGCCACGATGCGCAGCGAGGCACCGGTCTTCTGGCACGACGACCCGGGCAGCTACGGCGACGGCTTCTGGGTCGTCACCCGCCACGCCGACGTCATGGAGGTCTCGCGCACGGCTGAGGTCTTCTCCTCCCACGAGCGCGGCTCGCTGCTCCTTCCCCGCAAGGGCGCCACGCCCGAGGAGGAGGAGATGCAGCTGGCGATGACCCGGATGCTCATGCTCAACATGGACCCGCCGGAGCACAGCGACTACCGCAACATCGTGCAGCGCGCCTTCACGCCGCGGACCATCCGCAACCTCGAGGGCCGGCTGCAGGAGTTCGCCGACGACATCATCGACCGCGCGCTCGCCAAGGGCACGGGTGACTTCGTCACCGACGTGGCGGCCGAGCTGCCGCTGCTCGCCATCTGCGAGCTCGTCGGGGTGCCGCCCGAGGACCGCATCGCCATCTTCGACCTGTCCAACAAGATGATCGGTGCGGACGACCCGGAGTTCTCCACGTCGCCCGAGGACCAGCAGCTGGCCTCGACCGAGATGTACATGCACGCGGACAAGCTGGCGGAGGCGCGCCGCGAGTGCCCCATGGACGACGTGGCCACCAAGCTGCTGCAGGCCGAGGTCGACGGCACCTCGCTCAGCCAGGAGCAGTTCGACATCTTCTTCATGCTGCTGATGGTCGCGGGAAACGAGACCACCCGGAACGCGATCAGCCACGGCATGCAGGCCTTCTTCGACCACCCCGACCAGTGGGAGCTCTTCAAGAGCAGCCGCCCCGAGGTGCTCGACACCGCCGTCGAGGAGATCATCCGCTGGGCCACGCCGGTCATGCAGTTCCAGCGCACCGCGCTGTCCGACTACGAGCTCGGCGGTCAGCAGATCCGCAAGGGCGACCGGGTCGCCATCTACTACGCCGCGGCCAACCGCGACGAGACGGCGCTCGACAGCCCCGACACGTTCGACATCACGCGCAAGGACAACGAGCACATCGCCTTCGGCGGTGGCGGCCCGCACTTCTGCCTGGGCGCCAACCTGGCCCGCGCGGAGGTCCGGATCATCTTCGACACCATCGCGGAGAAGATGCCGGACATCCGCCGCACGAGTGACGCGCGCTACCTGCGCTCGCAGTTCATCAACGGCATCAAGGAGATCCCCGTCAGCTACACCGGCTGACCCCCTCCCACCCGTGAATGGATACAGCACTTCGCTTTTCGGCCCGAAATCCGAAGTGCTGTATCCATTCGCGCGGGACCGGTCTTGTACGAAACTGGAACGTGTTCTAGCGTCCGTGGCGGACGTGTCTCGAGGAGGAGAACGGCGTGGCTGAGCTCGGCTTCTGGAACATCGCGGCGCAGGACCCGGGCCGCGTCGCGCTCGTCGAACCGGACGGCACCGAGCACACGGCAGGGGACCTGCTGGCAGCGACGAACCAGGTCGTCCACGGCCTCCGCGCGGCCGGGCTGCAGCCGGGTGACGTCGTGTCGATGCTCGTCCCCAACTGCGTCGCGTTCGCCGAGGTGATGCTCGCGGTGCAGCAGGCGGGCTGGTACCTGGTGCCGATCAACTACCACTTGGTCGGTCCCGAGATCGCCTACATCATCAACGACTCCGAGTCGAAGGCGTTCATCACGCACGAGCGGTTCGCGGCCGAGGCGACCCGCGCGGCTGCCGAGATCAGCATCCCGCTGGAGCACCGCTTCTCGATCGGCGAGGTGGAGGGCTTCCGGCCCTACGCCGAGCTGAAGGAGGGCCAGCCGACGACGCTGCCCGAGGACCGCGCGACCGGCACCCTGATGAACTACACGAGCGGCACGACCGGCAAGCCCAAGGGCGTCAAGCGGCCGCTGCCGCCGATCAGCCCGGACGACATGGCAGAGATGGGCACCTTCCTGCACATGCTCTTCCAGATCCCGGCCAAGGACGGCAACGTCCACCTGACCGTCGCGCCGCTGTACCACATGGCCGTCGGCCAGTTCACCTTCAACGCCATGCACGCCGGGCACGGCGTCGTGCTCATGGACCGCTGGACGCCCGAGGGCACCCTCGAGCGGATAGCGAAGTACAAGGTGACGACCAGCCACATGGTCCCGACCATGTTCCACCGGCTGCTGCAGCTGCCCGACGACGTCCGCGCGGCCGCCGACGTCAGCAGCCTGCGCACCATCATCCACTCGGCCGCGCCCTGCCCGATCCCGACCAAGCACCGGATGCTCGACTGGTGGGGCCCGGTCATCTGGGAGTACTACGCGGCGACCGAGGGCGGTGGCACGACCGCCAGCCCCAGCGACTGGCTCAACAAGCCCGGCACGGTCGGCAACGCCTGGCCGAACAGCGAGGTCGTCATCCTCGACGATGACGGCAACGACCTTCCTCCCGGGAAGATCGGCACCGTCTGGATGAAGATGGGTGACCGCACCTTCGAGTACCACGGTGACAAGGAGAAGACGAAGAAGTCCTGGAACGAC
>JAODNF010000125.1 GCA_025464915.1 Frankiales bacterium
GCCACCGCAGATCCAGCCCGAGCTCGTCCCCCATCACGTGGCGATCGTGATGGACGGCAACGGCCGCTGGGCCAAGGAGCGCGGCCTGCCTCGCACCGCCGGACACGAGCAGGGTGAGTCCTCGCTGTTCGACGTCGTCGAGGGCGCGATCGAGGTCGGCGTCGAGTGGATCAGCGCCTACGCCTTCTCGACGGAGAACTGGCGGCGCTCGCCCGAGGAGGTCCGGTTCCTCATGGGATTCAACCGCGACGTCATCCGGCGGCGCCGCGACGAGATGAACGAGCTCGGTGTGCGGGTGCGGTGGGCCGGACGCCGACCGCGGCTGTGGCGCTCCGTCATCGCGGAGCTCGAGGAGGCGGAGCGCCTCACCAAGCGCAACAAGAGACTGACGCTCACGATGTGCGTCAACTACGGCGGCCGGGCCGAGATCGCCGACGCTGCAAGGCTTCTCGCCCTCGACGTCGCGGCCGGGAAGCTCAACCCGGAAAAGGTCGACGAGAGGGTGCTGGCCCGTTACCTCGACGAGCCAGACATGCCCGACGTCGACCTGTTCCTGCGGACCTCGGGGGAGCAGCGCACGTCGAACTTCCTGCTCTGGCAGTCTGCCTACGCCGAGATGGTGTTCGTCCCGGAGCTGTGGCCCGACGTCGACCGTCGGGTGCTGTGGCGGGCCTGCCAGACCTACAACGAACGGGACCGCCGCTATGGGAGTGCGAAGTGATCAGCCTGTGATGCGCTTGCACCACGTCAACGTGGTCGTGCCGCCGGGCTGCACCGACGAGGTCGTGGGCTTCTACGAGCTGCTCGGCCTCACCCGGCTGGCCAAGCCGACCGAGGGCGTCTCGCAGTCCGGCGCCTGGTTCTCGTTCCCCGGCGGCGAGCACCAGCTGCACGTGAGCGAGCGCGAGGGCGCGGTCAACGCCGACCAGCACTTCGCCGTCACCGTCGACGACCTCGACGCCCTGGTGGTCCGGCTCCGCGACGAGGGCCACCCCTTCGAGCGCAAGGCGGACGTCCTCGGTGCCCGTCGAGGCAACACCGCAGACCCTCGAGGCAACACCGTCGAGCTCATGGAGCAGCGCTAGAGACGGCGGCGAGGTACGACGGGAGCAGGGCGGTCCAGCCTCCGGCGTTGGCCTCGCGGTACGTGGCTGCCTCGGCGCCGAGGCGCTCCCACCCGGTCTGCCGGATGCTCAGCAGCGTCCCCGACGGACCCGGGTCGAAGGTGATCGTGACGTCGGTGGCCTCGTCGCGGGAGCGCCCGATGTGCCAGCGGTAGCTGAAGGAGCGCGGCGGCGCCCACTCCGTCACCTCGCCGAAGACGATGACCTCGCCGGAGGAGGTCGTCTCGAGCAGCCGGCCCCCGACGTACCCCTCCAGCGAGACGACGGTCGCTGGGTCGTGACTGACGCTGTGGCCCTTGGGCCACCAGGACGGCATCCGCGTGGTCCAGACCTCGAACGCGTGCGCTGGGGAGCAGGCCAGCTCGTACGACAGCTCGAGCGGGGTCACGTGTTCTCCGCGAGCAGCCGGAACCGCCCGACCGCCTCGCCCCACACGTCGGCGAAGAACGCCTGGACCTCGGCGATGCCCTCGTCGTGCAGCCGGTAGATCCGCCGAGTGCCCTGCGGCTCCTCGACGACCAGTCCTGCCTCCTTCAGCAGCCGCAGGTGCCGAGAGACCGCGGGCCGGCTGATCGGCAGCCGCGACGCGACCTCGCCCACGGACTGACCGCCCGCGCCGAGCAGGCTGAGGATGGCCCGCCGGTGCGGGTCGCCGAGCGCCTCGAAGGCTGAGCTCACAGCGCTCTCATCCGGTCGTTGCGGGGCGAGTGCTCCACCTCGGCGAGACCGAGGACCTCGAGGACCGGCGGGACGTACATCCCGAAGCGGCCGCGGTAGCCCTTGCGCAGGCCGTACCAGCCGCCGACGGGGTTGTCCGTCGCCCGGCCCCATCCCTCGACGGTGCCCTCCTTCGCGGGCTTCTGCTCGTCGGCGGAGCCGAGCGGCACCCAGTCGCCGACGCTCTTCAGCCAGAGGTGCAGGTCCTCGACGCAGCGGGCCTGGTAGCTGAGCTTGGTCGTGCCGACCTGGCAGTGCAGGACGCCGTCCTCGAGATGCGCGGTGTAGGTCGCGCCGCCGCTGGGCGTGGTCAGCTCCCAGGTCACGGGTAGGACCCCACGAGGGTCGCCGGCAGAGCGGTCGGCGGGGCCTGGACCCGGTCGGCGAGGTCGGCCGTGAAGGCCTGGAACGCCGGGCTCTCGAACAGCGGGTTGGCGGCAGCGGTCACCTCGGCGACGTGGACGAAGGTGTCGTCCTCGAGCCGGAACACCTTGTAGGACAGGCCTTCCGGACGGGTCTCGGCCAGCTCTGCCATCACCTTCTCGACGAGTGCGGCGTTCTCGTCCGCGCGGCCGGGCTTCGGGTGGTAGCGCACGACGGTCGTCGGCATGGAGACCTCCTCGGTAACCTCAGGGCTACCGTAACCTAGAGGTTACCGACATGTCGAGCAGGTGCCGAAGACCTCGAGGGTGTGGCTCACGTCGTCGTAGCCGTGCTCGGCTGCGATCGCCTCGGCCCAGGCCTCGACGGCCGGGCCGGTGACCTCGACGGTCGCACCGCACGTCCGGCACACCAGGTGGTGGTGGTGGTCGCCGGCCTCGCAGGCGCGGTAGACGGCCTCCCCGTCATCGGTGCGGAGCACGTCCACCTCGCCGGCCTCGGCGAGCGCCTGCAGGTGCCGGTAGACGGTGGTGAGCCCGACCGGCTCGCCGTCGTGCCGCAGCACGTCGTGCAGCGCCTGGGCGCTGGTGAAGCCGCCCTGCCTGCCGAGGGCGCCCGCGACGGCGGCCCGCTGCCTCGTCATCTTCATGCCCGCACCCACTTCCGGCTGACGGCGGCGACGAGGAACGCCGCGAGCGACAGCATCACGATCGATCCGCCGGGCGGCACATCGGCGTAGTAGCTGACGACGAGACCGCCGACGCTCATGACGGACCCGAGCAGGCAGGCGCCGTAGAGGGTGCCCTTGAACGATCGGGCGACCAGCTGCACGGTGGCGACCGGCACCACCATCAGGGCGCTGACGAGCAGGAGCCCGACCGTGCGCATCGCGACGGTGACGGTGACGGCGGCGCCGACGGCGACGAGCAGGTTGAGGAACCGCACCGGCATCCCCGACACCCGCGCGACGTCCTCGTCCTGGCAGACCGCGAACAGCTCGCGCAGGAACAGCGCCATCGTGAGGAGCACGACTGCCGACAGCGTGACGATGACGGCGAGGTCGCCGTCCGAGACGCTCGACAGCGACCCGAACAGGTAGCCCCCGAGGGCGCTGCTGGTGCCGCCTGCGAGCTTGATGAGGATCGAGCCGCCGGCCAGGCCGCCGTAGAACAGCAGCGCGAGGGCCACGTCCCCGGAGGCCGCGGCGCGCTCGCGCACGATCTCGATGACGACGGCCCCGACGACGCTGACGACGACGGCCGTGAGGACGGGAGAGGTACGCAGGAGCACCCCGAGCCCGACGCCGGTGAAGGCGACATGGCCGATGCCGTCGCCGGTCAGCGACAGCCGTCGCTGGACGAGGAAGGTCCCGATGGACGGCGCGGCCAGGCCGACGACGAACGCGGCGATCAGGCCGCGGCGCATGAAGTCGAACGCGAGGATGGTCATCGGTCCAGCCCGAACGTCGAGGACGACGGCGGGTCGGCGTGCGGGTGCTGGTGCACGTGGTCGGGGTGGTCGTGGTGCGGGTCTGGCTGCGGCGGCGGCCCGTCGGACTGCACCCGGCCCTGCGACATCACCACCGCACGGCGGATGAGGGAGGCGAGCGGCCCGAGCTCGTGGGCCACCAGCACCACCGACCCGCCCGCGTTCGACAGGTGCCCGAGAGCGCCGGCCAAGGTGTCCTGCGAGTCGGCGTCTACGCCCGCGGTCGGCTCGTCGAGGACCAGCACCTCCGGCTCGCCCGCCAGAGCGCGGGCGATGAGCACCCGCTGCTGCTGCCCGCCGGACAGCGTCGTTACGGCGTCGCCGACGCGGTGGCTGAGCCCGACGTCTTCGAGGGCGTGGTCAACGGCAGCCTGGTCGGCCTTCGAGAAGCGCCGGAAGCGGGACAGCCGGCCGGTGCGACCCGAGGCCACGACCTCGCCGACGGTCGCCGGCACCCCACCGCCGACAGACAGCCGCTGCGGCACGTAGCCGAGCCGCGGCCACTGGCGGAACTGCCGGACGGGAGTGTCGAAGACCCGCAGATCGCCTGCTGCCAAGGGGTTGAGACCCACGAGGGTGCGGACGAGCGTGGTCTTGCCGGACCCGTTGGCGCCGAGGATCGCGACGAACTCTCCCTCGTCCACCGTGACGCTGACGTCCTCGAGGATGCGCCGCCCACCGAGGGCGACCGTGCCGTGCTGGAGGTCGAAGACGCTCACCGCGTGCACCCCAGGGCGAGTCGGAGCGCGGCAGCGTTGCGGCGCTGCACGGACAGGTAGTCGTCGGCCCCGTGGACGCCCTCGACCGGGTCGAGCACGGCGGTCCTCGCCCCGATCTCCGCGGCCACCGTCTTCGCGACCTTGGGGTCGACCAGCGACTCGAAGAAGATCGTCGTGACGGAGTTCTTCCGGGCGTACTCGGCCACCTCGGCGAGCTTCTTGGGCGTCGGCTCCTCGTCGGGGGAGACCCCCGTGATCCCGCGCTGCGTCAGGCCGTAGCGCGCCGCGAGGTAGCCGAAGGCGCTGTGGCTGGTGACGATCTCGTGCCGCGCGCACCCCATCAGGTCCGACTGGTAGAGCGTGTCGATCGCCTGCAGGTCCTTCTTCACGGCGTCGGCGTTCGCCTTGTACGCGGTCGCGTGCGACGCGTCCTTGTCGGAGAGCCGCGCTGCCAGGGCGTCGGCAGCCGCCTCCATCCGGACCGGGTCGAGCCAGATGTGCGGGTCCTTCGCGGTCTGCCCACCGCCCGTCGTCAGCGCCTGCTGCGTGACGACGGTGCCGAGGTCGAGGCCCTGCTTGCCGCCGCCGAGCGCGTCGTCGACAGACGGCTGGAAGCCCTTCAGGTAGACGACGACCGCGGCCTGCTCGACCAGCCCGACCTGCTTCGGCGAGAGCTCGACGTCGTGCGGCTCCGCACCCGGGGGCACCAGGCCGGTGACGTCGACGGCGCTGCCGCCGACCCGCTCGGCGAGCCACTGGAACGGGTACGCCGAGGCGACCACCTGCACCTTGCCGTCGTGGGCGAACCCGCTGGTGCACCCCGCGAGCAGGACGAGCGGGAGGAGGCGGCGGCGCATGCCGCCACCCAACCCGAAATGGAAACCGTTGTCAAAATCGGCTGACGGCAGCGCCCACGATGAGCCCGAGCACGACGGTGCGCAGCACCCGGCCCGCCGGGTCCAGCGCCGGCCACGCGAAGAACAGCTGCAGTCCGAGAAGCGCCAGCACGACGCCCAGCAGCACGGCCGCCGCCACGCCGTGCAGCAGCAGCCCGCCGACGACGCAGCCGAGGACGAGGACGAAGGGCACCCAGCGGGGGAGGCGGGCGAGCACGACCAGGGCCGGTCCGGCGCGCAGCTCCAGGGTTCGACGCAGTGACACGTGGTGCAGGCTAGGCGGCGTGATCGTGCAGACCCGGTTCGACGTGAGCTCCACCTCCATGACAGCCGACTTCGAGGAGCGCGCCAGGGCCGCGCTGGACGTGCTGTCGCTGCGCCCCGGGTTCGTGCGGGGCCGGCTCGGCCGGGCGGCAGACGAGCCGTCGGTCTGGCTGCTCACGACCGAGTGGGACTCGGTCGGCAGCTACCGCAGGAGCCTGTCGTCGTACGACGTGAAGCTGGTCGCGACGACGCTGCTGGCCGAGGGACGGGACGAGCCCAGCGCCTTCGAGGTGGTCCACGCCGTCGACACACCGCAGCCGCCGGCAGCGCGCCCGAGCCAGCGGGCGAAGTGACATGCTGCCCCCCATGAAGCGACTTGCCCTCCTCGTCCTGGTCGCCGCCACCGCCTGCAGCGGCTCCTCCTCCACCAAGGGCGGGGCCACGCCATGCACCGGCCTGCCAACGGTCGACCCCGGTGCCGCGATGCCGGCCGGCCTGCCGCCGATCGACGGTCAGGTGCTCTACGAGCCCAGCACCCAGGGCAAGACGCACATCGTCTACGGGCTGCTGAAGACGACGGACTTCGTGAAGGTCCGGGACGACTACGTCACCGCGCTCAAGGGCGCCGGCTGGAAGATCGACGGCACCGACCAGGAGTCGGTCGAGGCGGAGGCGCAGTTCTCCAAGGGCCCGCCGCTGCAGGCCGGCACTGTCAAGATCGCCCCGCTCGACACGTGCAAGGGCTACGTCACGGTCCGCTACAAGCTCAACGAGTAGCCCCGCGCAAGCCGGTTGTCACCTGGTCGTAGTGTTTCGGCACAACCGCCGACCGCCAGCCGGACTGGAGCAGCCCGCATGAGCAAGAAGTCGCCCGACCGCATGGACACGATCGTCTCCCTCGCCAAGCGACGGGGCCTGGTCTACCCGTCGAGCGAGATCTACGGCGGCCTGCGGGCGAGCTGGGACTACGGTCCGCTCGGCGTGGAGCTGAAGAACAACGTCAAGCGCCAGTGGTGGAAGTCGATGGTGCAGGGCCGCGACGACGTCGTCGGCCTCGACTCCTGCGTCATCCTGGCCCGCGAGGTCTGGGAGACGTCCGGTCACGTCGCGACGTTCAGCGACCCGCTGACCGAGTGCACCAGCTGCCACAAGCGCTACCGGGCCGACCACCTCGAGGAGGCGCAGCCCGGCAAGACGCTGAAGGAGATCGCCTGCCCGAACTGCGGCAACCGCGACACCTTCACCGATTCGCGCCAGTTCAGCGGCCTGCTGAAGACCTACCTCGGCCCCGTCGAGGACGAGACCGGCCTGGCCTACCTGCGGCCGGAGACGGCCCAGGGCATCTTCATCAACTACCTCAACGTGCAGCAGTCCGCGCGCAAGAAGCCGCCGTTCGGCATCGGCCAGGTCGGCAAGAGCTTCCGCAACGAGATCACGCCGGGCAACTTCATCTTCCGCACCCGCGAGTTCGAGCAGATGGAGATGGAGTTCTTCGTCAAGCCGGGCGAGGACGAGACCTGGCACCAGTACTGGATCGAC
>JAODNF010000126.1 GCA_025464915.1 Frankiales bacterium
ACCCGTTCATCGAGCTCTTCGAGCGCGGGGCGCTCCAGCAGGTCGCGATCTACGAGGACCAGCCCTTCGAGAGCTACTTCTCGGGCAACACGATCCAGATCTGCCCGGTCGGAGCCCTGACCAGCGCGGCCTACCGCTTCCGTGCCCGGCCGTTCGACCTGGTCTCGTCGCCGATGGTCTGCGAGCACTGCGCGTCCGGCTGCGCCCTGCGCACCGACCACCGGCGCGGCAAGGTCATGCGCCGGCTCGCGGGCGACGACCCGCAGGTCAACGAGGAGTGGAACTGCGACAAGGGCCGCTGGGCGTTCACCTACGCCACGCAGCCCGACCGCCTCACCACCCCGCTGATCCGCGAGGACGGCAAGCTGAGGGAGGCCTCCTGGACCGAGGCCCTCGACTACGCCGCCCGCGGTCTCGCCCTGGCCCGCGACGAGGGCGGGGTCGGCGTGCTGCCCGGCGGCCGCCTCACGGTGGAGGACGCCTTTGCGTGGAGCAAGTTCGCCCGCGTGGCGCTCGGCACCAACGACATCGACGCCCGCACGCGTCCGGGCAGCGAGGAGGAGCTCGGCTTCCTGGCTGCCCACGTCGCCGGTCGCTACCTCGAGGTGACGTACGCCGACCTCGAGGCGGCTCCCACGGTCCTGCTGGTCGGCTTCGAGCCCGAGGAGGAGTCGCCCATCGTCTTCCTCCGGCTGCGCAAGGCCGTCCGCAAGCACGGCCAGAAGGTGACCACCATCGCCGCCCTGCGCAGCACCGGCGCGACCAAGCTGTCCGCGACCCTGGTGCAGACGGTCCCGGGCCAGGAGGCCGCGGCACTCGACGCCTTTGACCGCTCGACCCTCGACGACCGCTCGGTCATCGTCGTCGGCGAGCGCCTCGCGTCGGCCCCTGGGGCGCTGGCCGCCGTCGCGAGGCTGGCCGAGGAGACCGGCGCCGATCTCGCGTGGATCCCCCGCCGCGCAGGTGAGCGCGGCGCCGTCGACGTCGGTGCGCTCCCGACCCTGCTGCCCGGCGGCCGCGCCGTCGGCACCGACATCGGCTGGGCGAACGCGCCCGCCGAGGCCGGTCGCGACTTCCAGGCGATCCTCACCGACGCCAAGGCCAACAAGCTCAAGGGCCTGCTCGTCGGGGCCGTCGACCCGGCCGACGCCCTCGACCCGGGTCTCGCACTGGACGCCCTCGAGGCCGTCGAGTTCGTCGTGTCCCTCGAGCTGCGCCGCTCTGCCGTCACCGATCGCGCCGACGTCGTCTTCCCGGTCGCCGCGGCGGTCGAGAAGGAGGGCACCTTCCTGGACTGGGAGGGCCGCGCCCGCCCGTTCGAGGCGGTCCTGCGCACCAGCGGCGCGCTGTCGGACCATCGGGTCCTGCACGTCCTCGCTGACGAGCTCGACCGCCCGATCGGGACCCCCGACGTCGCGACCGTCCGCGCCGAGATCGGCGCCCTCGGCACGACCGCCGAGCACCCTGCCTTCCCCCTCGCGTCCGCTCCGGTGGACAACGCCGACGCTGACGGCGAGCAGACGTCCGCCGGCGCCCCCGACGCTGCGTCCGCTCCCGCGGACGCGGCCGAGGCCGCAGCCGAGCAGACGTACCGGCTGGCGACGTGGCACCTGCTGCTCGACGACGGCAGCCTGCAGGACGGCGAGCCGGCTCTCGCGGGCACCGCTCGCGCCCCGCGCCTGCACCTGTCCGCCGCCACGGCGGTCAGCCTCGGAGCCACCGACGGCGACGGCATCACGGTCACCACCGACGCGGGCAGCCTGACACTGCCCCTGGTCGTGGCGGACCTGCCCGACGACGTGGTGTGGGTCCCGACCCGCACCACCGGCGCCGCGGTCCGCACGGACCTCGCTGCCCAGCACGGCGACGTCGTTCGCCTGGCGAAGGAGTCCTGATGCTCTTCAGCCTGATCAAGACTGATGACACCCAGCTGCCCGTCACCAGCTTCGGCCATGAGCCCTTCTGGGTCACGATCATCAAGGCGCTGTTCGTCTTCGTGCTGCTCGTCGTCCTGACGCTCTTCACCATCGTCTTCGAGCGCAAGGTCGTCTCGTGGATGCAGCAGCGCACCGGCCCCAACCGGGTCGGCCCGCGCGGCTACCTGCAGTCGCTGGCCGACGGCCTGAAGCTGGCGCTGAAGGAGGAGATCATCCCGGCGCTGGCCGACAAGCCGGTCTACATCCTCGCGCCGATCGTCTCCGCCGTGCCCGCCTTCCTGGCGTTCTCCGTCATCCCGATCGGACCGAAGGTCAGCATTGCCGGTCACGACACGGCGGTGCAGCTGACCGACATGCCGATCGGCGTGCTGTTCATCCTGGCGTGCTCGTCGGTCGGCGTCTTCGGCATCGTGCTCGCCGGCTGGTCCAGCGGCTCGACCTACCCGCTGCTCGGTGGCCTCCGGTCGGCCGCCCAGGTCATCTCCTACGAGGTGGCGATGGGCCTGTCGTTCGTGCCGGTCTTCCTCTACGCCGGCTCGCTGTCGACGTCGGAGATCGTGGCCGCGCAGCACACCGCGCACTTCACGCTGTTCGGCCAGACACTGCCGAGGCCGGGCTGGTTCGTCTTCACGTTGCCGATCTCGTTCATCGTCTACGTCATCGCGATGGTCGGTGAGACCAACCGCGCGCCGTTCGACCTGGCCGAGGCCGAGTCCGAGCTCGTCGGCGGCTTCCACACCGAGTACACGTCGCTGAAGTTCGCGATGTTCTTCCTCGCCGAGTACATCAACGTCATCACGGTCTCGGCGCTGTGCACCACCTTGTTCCTCGGCGGCTGGATGCCGATCTGGCCGTTCGGCCACTGGGACTGGTCGAGCACGGGCTACTTCCCGATCGTGTGGTTCCTGATCAAGGTCGTCGGGTTCATCTTCGTCTTCATCTGGCTGCGAGGGACGCTGCCGCGGATGCGGTACGACCAGTTCATGAAGCTCGGCTGGAAGGTGCTGATCCCGGTCAGCCTCGTCTGGCTGCTGCTCGTCGCGGCGATCCGCACCCTCACCAACGAGGTGCCCGAGACCCGTGACCGGCTGACCTACATCGGGTTCGCGATGGCCGTCTTCTTCCTGCTGTTCTACCTCTGGCCGCAGAAGAAGGTGAAGACCGAGGACGAGATCGCTGCCGAGAACGCCCCGATCCCGGTCGAGAGGGGCGGCTTCCCGCTGCCCCCCATGGACCTCGTCGTGCCCCCGACCCCGCGCTCGCTGCAGGTGACCGCGAGCGTCCCGAGCGACGTCCACAGCGACGTCCGCAGTGAGGAGCCCGACCGTGGCTAGCTGGCTCGACCCCGCCAGGGGCTTCGGCGTCACCTTCGCGACCATGTTCAAGAAGACGACGACGGAGGAGTACCCCGAGTACGTCCGCCCGGTGCCGCCGCGCTTCCACGGCCGGCACGTGCTGAACCGGCACCCCGACGGCCTCGAGAAGTGCATCGGCTGCGAGCTGTGCGCCTGGGCCTGCCCCGCCGACGCGATCTACGTCGAGGGCGCCGACAACACCGACGACAACCGGATGTCGCCGGGCGAGCGCTACGCCGCCGTCTACCAGA
>JAODNF010000141.1 GCA_025464915.1 Frankiales bacterium
CGCGGGCCTCGACGCCCTGCTCGAGGCGCTTCACGCGGTCGACGCGGACCCGGATGTCGCCCGTGAGCTCCTCGAGCGTCTCGAAGCCCGACACCTGCTGCGCCCACTCGTCGGTCGCGTCGGGGAGCACGCGCTCGTTGACGGAGCGGATCGTGACGGCGACGTCGGCGGTCTTGCCCTCGAGGTCGCCGGCGACGAGCTCGGTCTGGAAGGTGCGGGCGTCGCCGGCGGACGCGCCGCGGATCGCCTCGTCGATGCCGTCGAGGAGCTGGCCCGAGCCGACCTCGTACGACAGGCCCTGGGCCGTGCCGCCGGGGACGGCCTCGCCGTCGACGGTGGCCTCGAGGTCGAGGGACACGAAGTCGCCGTCGACCGCGGCGCGCTCGACGGGGGACAGCGAGCCGAAGCGGGCGCGCAGGGCGTCGAGCTGCTCGCTGACGTCGTCCTCGGAGACGACGACGTCGTCGACCGTCACGGACAGCGAGTCGTAGGCGGGGAGCGCGAACTCCGGGCGGACGTCGACCTCGGCCGTGAACTCGAGCTTCACCGGGTCGTCGAGGGTCGTGACCTCGATGTCGGGGCGGTTGACCGGGACGATCTTGGTGGTCTCGACGGCCTCGCCGTAGAGGCGGCCGATGGCCTCGTTGACGGCCTCCTCGAGCACGACGCCGCGGCCGACGCGCTGGTCGAGGATGCGCGGCGGGACCTTGCCGGGGCGGAAGCCCTGGACCTTCACCTGCGAGCCGATGGTCTTGTAGGCCTTGTCCAGCTCGGGCTTCAGCTCGTCGAAGCCGGCCTCGATCGTCAGCTTGACCCTGGTGGGGCTCAGGGTCTCGACGGAGCTCTGCACAGCGGTGTTCCTTCTCTTCGGAGAACAGGTGTCGGGGCGGCGGGACTCGAACCCGCGATCTCCTGCTCCCAAAGCAGGCGCGCTAGCCACTACGCTACGCCCCGCGTGCGTCGGCAAGCCTAGCCGCCGCGCTCGTGCGGCCGTAGCTCAATGGTAGAGCCCTAGTCTTCCAAACTAGCTACGCGGGTTCGATTCCCGTCGGCCGCTCCATGACCCATCCCTTCGACGAGCTCGACGTCGCTGCCGCCCCGCGGGAGCTCGTCGCGCTCGGGGGCGAGCTCTCCCCCGACAACCTCCGGGCCGCCTACCGCAACGGCGTCTTCCCGTGGCCCGCGGGTGTCGAGGACGAGAGGAGCCAGGACCGGGCGCTGCGCCGGCTGGCGCGCCGGGGCGAGCTGCCGCTCCTGCCCGGTACGCCGGACGGGCCGCTGGTCCCGTGGGTCTCGCCGCACCCTCGGGCCGTGGTGCTCACCGCCCAGGTGCACGCTCCGCGCTCCCTGAAGCAGCTGCTCCGTCGTACCGGCTGGGAGACGACGCTCGACCGTGCTTTCGCGCAGGTCATCGCCGGCTGCGCCCGCCGCGACAGCACCTGGATCACCGACCGCATGATCGCCGGGTACACGGCCCTGCACCGCGACGGGGACGCCCACTCGGTCGAGGTGTGGGACGGAGACCGCCTCGTCGGCGGGCTCTACGGCGTGCTCAGCGGGCGGGTGTTCAGCGGCGAGTCGATGTTCTTCGTCGAGAGCGGGGCCTCGAAGGCCGCTGTGCTCGACCTGTGCCGGCGGATGTCCGAGGCAGGAGCGCCGATCCTCGACACCCAGCAGGAGTCGCCGCACCTGCGGTCGATGGGACAGGTGCTGGTGCACAGGAGCGAGTACGTCGAGGCGGTCCGCGGCATGCAGCAGCCCGTGACGCTGCCTCGCGAGCGCCGGCTGCTGGGAGCCTGACCGGCCGCTACAGGTGCGGGGACCGCCACAGCAGGATCAGGCCGCGGTCGTCGGCCGACCCGTCGGAGACCCGGTTCACGAGGACCTCGCCACCGCCCGCGAAACCGCGGGTGACGAGGCGCTCCGCCTCGCCGAGCAGCTTGTCGATGCCGACGTCGAGGTCGCGACCGGGCACCTCGACGAGCCCGTCGGTGTAGAGCAGCAGCGCGTCGCCGGGCCGCAGCTGGCCGGAGCAGGGCTCGTAGTCGACGTCCGGCAGCAGGCCGAGTGCCGGGCCCTCCGCCTTGAGCTTGTCCCAGAGGCCCTTGCCCGCGTCGAAGTGCACGACGGGCGGGTGGCCGGCGGAGCTGACCTCGTACCCGCCCGTCTCGAGGTCGAGCACGAGGTGGGCCGCCGTGGCGAAGCCCTCCGTCCAGTCCTGCCGCACCAGGTAGGTGTTGGCGGCGCCCAGGAAGTCCTTGGTGCCGACCAGACCACCCAGGGCGCCGCTGAGCAGCAGCGCGCGGGTGCCGGCCTCGACGCCCTTGCCGGAGACGTCGGCGAGGACGATCTCGAGCCGGTCTCCCTCGACGTGGGACACGACGAAGTCGCCGGCGAACGGGCCGCCGCCGGCGGGCTTGATGACCAGCTCGGCCTGCCAGCGAGGGGGCAGCGGCGGGATCCGGCCGGCGTCCTCGAGCCGTCGGCGGAGCTCGACGAGCATCGAGTCGGCCCGCATGCCGGCCATGCCGGTCTCGTCGCGCGAGCGGGCGAACTCGTAGGCCACCAGGCCGGTGATGCCGACGACGGCCACCAGGCCGAAGGGGCGTGAGGTGCTCGTGGTGACGATGTCGGTGATGTACGCGGCGAGGCAGCCGGCGACGACGAAGGCGATCTTCAGCATGCCGCGGCGGCTGATGAGCAGCCCGCCGAACAGGAGCACGAGCGCGAGCAGCGACGGCGCGAAGTAGTTGCGCGACGCCAGGACGCCACCGAGCGTGATCCCGACGGCCGCTGCGGTCAGCGCGAGCATCGACAGGTGCTCGGGAGGGGGGTCGCGGCGGAGCCGCGAGATGCCGGCCGGAAGCCAACCCAGCCACCAGAGCCAGGAGCGCTCAGCCCGTTCCTGGGTGGACGTCATCCGTACGAGGGTATCGGACCGGACGTCCTTGCTGTCCGTTTGGTGACGTCCGCCTTACGCCGTCAACGGCTGGCAGGTGGGGCACCAGAACAGGTTGCGGCCGGCCATCACCTCGGCGCGCACCTCCGTCCCGCACACGCGGCAGGGCTCGCCCGCCCGCCGGTAGACCCAGTGCGCGTCCTCGCGGCGCACCGGTCGTCTCGCGTCCGTCGTGATGATCCGGTTGTCCTTCACGCCTCGGCGCATCAGCGCACGGAGGTCGGTCCACAGCTGCTGCCAGCTCGTCACCTCACGGCCGGGGGTGAACGGCGACTGGCGGGCCCGGAAGAGCACCTCCGCCCGGTAGACGTTGCCGACCCCGGCGAGCACCGACTGGTCCATGAGCAGCTGGCCGATCGTCGCGCGGGAGCGGGCGATGCGCTCCGCGGCGACGTGCCCGTCGTCGGTGCGCCGCAGGGGGTCGGGGCCGAGCCTGGCCAGCGTCGCCCGCCGGTCGGCGGTGGTGTGGACCTCGCAGGCGGTGGGACCGCGCAGGTCGAGCCTGGCGGTGTCCGTCGTCATGGTCAGCCGCGGCGGGCCGCCGCCGCCGCTCCACTTGCCGTAGAGCCCGAGGTGGACGTGCAGGCTCAGGTCTCCCTCGAACAGGTACCAGAGGTGCTTGCCGTAGGGCTCGATGCGCAGGCACTCCCGGCCGGTCAGCAGCGCCGCCCCGTCGGCGAACCTGCCCTGCGGGCTGGCGAGGCTGACCCGCTGCCCGACGAGGAGCGGGCGGTGGTCCCGGGCCAGCCGGTGGATCGTGTGACCCTCAGGCACCCTCGTAGTCCGTCAGCATCTGGATGCGGCGGACGTGCCTCGGGTCGTGGCTGAACGGGGTGTCGAGGAACGCGTCGACCAGGGCGAGGGACTCCTCCAGCGTGTGCATCCGGGCGCCGACGCTGACGACGTTGGCGTCGTTGTGCTGCCGTGCGAGCTGGGCCGTCTCGACGCTGTGCGCCAGGGCCGCCCGGACGCCCTTGACCTTGTTGGCCGCGATCTGCTCGCCGTTGCCCGAGCCGCCGATGACCACCCCGAGGCTGCCCGGGTCCGCGACGGTCGCCTCGGCCGCGGCGAAGCAGAACGGCGGGTAGTCGTCGATCGCGTCGTACTGTGCCGGGCCGTGGTCGACGGGCTCGTGCCCGGCCTTGGCAAGGTGCTCCTTGAGGGCCTCCTTGAGCTCGAAGCCGGCATGATCACAACCGAGGTGGACGCGCATGGGTGCAGATGATGCCTTCCTCGGGGTCGACGGCTGCCCAGGGGGTTGGGTCGGCGCCCTCGTGCGCGGCTCCCGGACCGACTGGTACGTCGGCACGCTGGCCTCTCTCGTCGCACTGCCCGCTGCGGTGGTGGCCGTCGACATCCCGCTCGCGCTGCCCGTCGACGGGACCCGGCGGGCGTGCGAGGTCCAGGCGCGGGCTCGGCTCGGAGCCGCCCGGTCGTCGGTCTTCTTCGCCCCGCCGCTGCCGGTGCTGGACGCCCGGGACCACGGTCACGCGTCGGAGCTGTCGCGGGCGGCGGGGTCGCTCGGGGTCTCGATCCAGACCTGGAACATCGTCCCGAAGATCCGCGAGGCGCTGGCCCTCTCGGGCGGTGGACGGCTGCTCGAGGTGCACCCGGAGCTGTCGTTCCGGGCGCTTGGAGCCGTGACGCACCCGAAGAAGACCGCCGCCGGACGGGCCGAGCGGCGGGCGCTGCTCGGGGACCCGGTGCTCCCGCAGGGGATCGCCCCGGCCGAGGACATGCTGGACGCCCTCGCCTGCGCCACGACCGCTGCCCGCTGGCTGCGGGGAGCGGCCGACGTGCTCGGCGAGGAGGTGCTGGGCGGACGCCTCAGCCGGATCGTCGTCTAGCTCGTCGTGACCGGCTCGTCCTCGGGGACGCGCTGCTCCGGCGCCCCGACGGCCGGCTCCGGATCGACCGCCGAGCTGTGCTCGACCCACGCGCAGTCCTCGACCGACCAGTAGCTCTCCATGGCCCCAGTGTGACGCAGACCACATCCTCGCGCGAGCGGTTCAGCCGAACTGGGGACCCTCGGTCCGCGTCCTCTTCAGCTCGTAGAAGTAGGGGTACTCCGCCAGCAACCGGGCCCCGTCCCAGACCTTGCCGGCCTCCTCGCCGCGCGGGATGCGGCTCAGCACCGGGCCGAAGAACGCGACGCCGTCGACATGGATGACCGGCGTGCCGACGTCCATGCCCACCGGGTCCATGCCCCGGTGGTGCTCCGCCCTGAGCGCCTCGTCGAACGACGGGTCGTCCGCAGCCGCGGCGAGGTCGGTGGGCAGGCCGGCCTCCTCGAGCGCGTCGACCAGCAGGCGGGGGTCGTCGAGCTCCACCTTGTCGTGGTGGATCCGGTTGCCCAGCGCGGTGTAGAGCGGCAGCAGGTCGTCGGTCTTGGCGCGGGCGGCGATGCACACGCGGACCGGACCCCACGCCTTCTTCATCATCTCCACGTACTGCTCGGGGAGGTCGCGGCCGTCGTTGAGCACGGCCAGGGACATGACGTTCCACGTCACGTCGACGTCGCGCACCTTCTCGACCTCGAGCACCCATCGCGAGGTCAGCCAGGCCCAGGGGCAGAGCGGGTCGAACCAGAAGTCCACTTTCGTCATGCGTTCACGGTACGCCAGCCCGTTGCGCGTGCAACATCCCGGGGGTCTCGGGAAAGCCACGCTCAACGACATCGCAACCGTGACGCAACGACACCAACCGGCGGCGCGCCGACGTGGAAAGATGCCCGGATGAGCGCGAACAACCTGCATCGTGACGAGGCCGCCGCGCGGGCTCGGCTGCTGTCGGTCCAGTCCTACGACGTCGACCTGAACCTCACCGACGGCTCGGGTGAGAAGCCCGGCGAGACGACGTTCCGCTCCCGCGTGGTGGTCCGCTTCAGCAGCACCGAGGCCGGGGCGTCGACCTACCTCGACCTGACGGCCGCCGCGCTGCACAGCGCCACCCTCAACGGGACCCCTGTCA
>JAODNF010000146.1 GCA_025464915.1 Frankiales bacterium
ACGAGGCCCCCTGCTGCTGCTGCTGCTGCTGGTCCTGCCAGTTGCCGCGGTCGAGCTTGTGCTCGCCGGGCGAGGCGGGCGGGATCATCGGCTCCTCGGGATCGCCCTCGGCGGGGCCGTGCTCACCGGCCAGCACCCAGGTGTCCTTCGATCCACCGCCGCGACTGCTGTTGACGACCAGCTCGCCGCGGCCCAGCGCCACCCGGGTCAGCCCACCCGGCAACACGAACACGTCGGTGCCGTCGTTGACCGCGAACGGCCGCAGGTCGACGTGCCGCGGCGCGAGGCGGTCGCCCACGGACGTCGGTGACGTGGAGATCTGCACGACCCGCTGCGCGATCCAGGAGCGCGGGTCCTTGAGGATCGCGAGCGACAGCTCGTGCAGGTCCTCGTCACTGGCCTGCGGCCCGATGACCAGGCCCTTGCCACCGGAGCCGTCGACCGGCTTCAGGACGAGCTCGTCGAGGTGGTCGAGGACCCAGGCGCGCTCGTCGAGGTCGTCGAGGCGGTGGGTGTCGACGTTGTGCAGCACCGGCTCCTCCCCGAGGTAGTAGCGGATGAGGTCGGGCACGTAGGTGTAGATGAGCTTGTCGTCGGCGACGCCGTTGCCGACCGCGTTGGCGATCGTGACGTTGCCCTCGCGCGCAGCGTTGAGGATGCCGGGGCAGCCGACCATCGAGTCCGGGCGGAAGTGCAGCGGGTCCAGGAAGTCGTCGTCGATGCGGCGGTAGACCACGTCGACGCGCTGCTCCCCCGCCGTCGTCCGCATCCACACGACGCCGTCGCGGCAGGTCAGGTCCCGTCCCTCGACGAGCTCGACGCCCATCAGCCGCGCGAGCAGCGAGTGCTCGAAGTAGGCCGAGTTGAAGACGCCCGGCGTGAGGACCACGACGGTCGGGTCGGTGATCCCGTGCGGGGCCGCGGCCCGGAGCGCACCGAGCAGCCTCGACGGGTAGTCGCTGACCGGCCGGACGCGGTGGGTCGCGAACAGCTCCGGGAACACCCGCGCCATCGCCCGGCGGTTCTCGACGACGTAGGAGATGCCCGAAGGGGTGCGCAGGTTGTCCTCGAGGACGCGGAAGCTGCCCTCCTCGTCGCGGATGAGGTCCACACCGCTGACGTGGACCCGCACGCCGTTCGGCGGCTCGACGCCGTGCGCCGGACGGCAGTGCGCACTGCTGCTGACGACGACGCGGCGGGGCACGATGCCGTCCTTCACGGCCTGCTGGTCGCCGTAGACGTCGGCGAGGAACGCCTCGAGAGCCTTCACCCGCTGCTGGACGCCCTTCTCGACGCCCACCCACTCCTCGTGGGTGACGATGCGCGGGACGAGGTCGAGAGGGAAGGTGCGCTCCTCGCCCGAGAGACTGAACGTGATGCCCTGGTCGCGGAAGGCCCGGGTCAGCGCGCTGCTGCGGGTGTGCAGCTCCTCGGCCGACATCTGCTGGAGCGCGGCGTGCAGCGGAGCGCACTCCGGGTGCGGCTGCCCGGTGCGGTCGAGGACCTCGTCCCACGCAGCACCCAGGGCGTAGCCGTCGAAGAGGTCTCCCACCGGCTCGAACCTAGGCAGCGGTTGTGTCGGACGTGTTGCTCTGCCGTGAACTGGTTTGCATCGCCGTCACCTCCGCGTCGACCCTGCGTTGCATGCGTCCCACCTGGGAGTCCCTACCCCTTTCGGTGAAGGACGCCCTGGAGAGCATCCTCGGATTCTCCGTGGTCCGCGCGGAATCCCAGCGGGGAGGCTTCTCGCCGGGTGTGGCGGCCCGGGTCTGGGGGCCGGCCGGCGAGGCCGGGTTCGTCAAGGCCGTGTCGGCCGAGGTCAACCCCCATACGCCGAGGCTGCACCGCGACGAGGCGCGGTTCGCGGCGCTGCTCCCCGCCGGCCACCCGTCGCCGCGCTTGCTCGGGACGTGGGACGACGAGCCCTGGATCGCTCTCGCCTTCGAGCAGGTCCTCGGTCACGAGCCCGGCCGGCCCTGGACGCCGCCGGACCTGTCCGCCGCGATCGCGGCCATCGACGCCCAGGCCCTCGTCCGGGCCGATCCCGCGCTCCCCACCGTGTGGGAGACCCACCGGGACGAGCTGCGGGGCTGGCGTCAGCTGGCCGAGGACGGGACCCCGCTCACGCCGTGGGAGAGCCGACACCTCGACGAGCTCGTCGGGCTCGAGGCCGGTTGGCAGTCGCACGGGCAGGGTGACGCGTGGCTGCACCTCGACGGCCGCGGCGACAACATGCTGGTACGCCCCGACGGCACCGCAGTCCTCGTCGACTGGCCCTTCTCCTGCGCCGGCGCCGCGGTCTTCGACGCGATCGGCTTCATCCCGAACGCCGTCCACGGCGGCGCCGTCACGGGGCCCGTCGGCCCCGCTTGCGACGCCCTGCTCCAGCGCTTCGCCTCGGGCCGGGCCGCACCGGAGCTCCAGGTGACCACTCTGATCACGGCCTTCGCCGGCCTGATGGCCCACCGGCACCGCCAGCCGCCTCCCCCGGGGCTGCCCAGGATCCGCGAGTTCCAGCGCCAGCAGGGGGAGATCTGCCTCGCCTGGCTGCGCCACCGCACCTGAAGCGCCCGCACCCGCGAGCCGTGCGGGGTCCCCGCCCGGGACAACCGCGTCACCCCGCACACCTCCGCCACGGTGCGGACCTCCCGGGTGCGCGCGAGCGTGGATCCCGCACAGTGCCGTCACAGTGCCGTCCCGTGCCGCCCGCCGGGGACCTCTGATAGCCTGGATCGACCGCGTGCGGGCCTTAGCCGCATGCCCACGATCTCCAAAGAGGAACTCCGAGCAGTGGCGAACATCAAGAGCCAGATCAAGCGCATCAAGACCAACGAGAAGGCGCGCCTGCGCAACAAGTCGGTCAAGAGCTCGCTCAAGACGGCCGTGCGCAAGTTCCGCGAGGCTGCGGACGCCGGCGACAGCGCCACCGCGCAGACCGCGCTGCGGGACGCCAGCCGCCAGCTCGACAAGGCCGTCTCCAAGGGCGTCATCCACGCCAACCAGGCCGCCAACCGCAAGTCCGGCATGGCCTCGCACCTCGCCAAGGTCGGCAGCAAGTAGGCCACCCGCAGCACCGCCGAAGGCGCCGCTCCCGTCAGGGGGCCGGCGCCTTTCGCTTGCTCAGAAGATGTTGGGTACGTCGACGGGGACCAGGGCCAGCGTCCCCGCGGCCACCACGATGCCGGACGCCAGGCCCGGCTCGTAGCCCACGAGCTGGGCGCCCTTGTTGTAGACCAGTGCCACCCGGGACGGCGCGTCCGGCCGCCGTGCGAGGTCGAGCAGACCGCTCCGCAGCGCACCGGCCTGCTCGTCGGCGGTGAGCAGCGCGGCAGCGGGGCCCGGCGCGTGGACCTCGACGACCTCGCCCTCGACCACCTCGAGCAGCGCGAACGGGGCCTCGGCACCCGCATCGATGCGGGCCTGAGCCGCCCAGAGCAGCGCCCAGAGGGCATCGCTGCCGACGTCGGCAGGCTCCGGCTCGGGCTGAGGCTCGGGCTGAGGCTCGGCGGGGATGATGCGCACGCTGATGTCGGGCTCCGGTTCGAGAACGCGCACCCCGACAGGCTCAACGTCCGGCTCGGCGGCGCGGACCACGACCGGCTCCGGATCCGGCGCCGGCTCGACGACGCGGACGGGTTCCGGCCCCGGCGCGGCGGGCGGCTCCTCGGCGACGGGACCCTCGGCGAGCGGCAGGACCGGCGGCAGGTCCGCAGCCAGCACGTCCAGCGAAGGACCGGCCAGCAGTCCGTGGGCGAGGCTGCCCTCGTACCCCTCGAGCTCTCCGCCCGCGCGGACGAGCACGGCTCGCGTGGGAGCCGCGGCGCGCAGCCCCTCGCGCAACGCGTCCGCCAGCTCGGTGCCGGTGAGGATCCCGGCTGCGGGGGCGATGCGCTGCACGCCTTCGTCGGTCTCGAGCAGCGCGAAGGGCGGCGGGACGTCGTCGGCCTCCCGGCCGCCGCGCTCGACGAGTGCCCAGAGGGCGTCCGACCCGGGCCGAGGCACCACGACGGGACGCTCAGGCAGCATGCCGGTGACGACGTCATGCGCCTTCACGACGCCGGCGACGGCGAGCGGCAGGACGACGATGCTCCACGCGCTGGCGAGGTCCGCGAGCGACAGCAGGATGCCGAGGCCGGCCATCCCCTCGCCCAGGGCCGCGCGCTGCCAGGCGTTGGGATGGACGTTCTTGAGCTGCAGCAGCCGCGGGTAGAGCGGCTGCGTGTGGCGGACCGAGACCCGCTCCCGCGCAGCGGGCTCGCTCACCGCCCGCCACCGCCGCGGGCCGAGACGACGGCGAGCAGGGCGCGCTCGACGGCGTAGCCGGCGTCGCTGCCGGCGCCCTTGACCTCGCCGTCGGCCTTGGCGACGGCCTGCAGCGCGGACGACAGCCCGTCGGGGCGCCAGGCCCGTGCCTGGCGCTGCGTCTTCTCGACCTTCCACGGCGGCATGCCGAGCTGGCCGGCGAGGACGTGGGCGGGCTGTCTGCCGGCCGAGGCGACCAGGGCCACGGAGCGCAGCGTGCTGGCCAGGGCGCTGGTGACGAGGACGGGGGCGAGGCCGGTCGCCTGGCCCCAGCGCACCAGCTCGAGGGCACCCGCGAGGTCACCGTCGACGGCCCGGTCCGCGATGGTGAAGCCCGACGCCTCGGCCCGCCCGCGGTGGTAGCGGCCGACGACCTCCTCGGTGATCGGGCCCTCCGTGTCGGACAGCAGCTGGGAGGCGGCGGCCGCGAGCTCGCGCAGGTCGTTGCCCACCGCGTCGAGCAGCGCCGTCACGGCCTCCTCGGCCACCTGACGCTTGTCGGCGCGCAGCTCGCCGCGGACGAAGTCCTTGCGCTCGCCGGCCTTGGCGATCTTGGGGCACTCGACGCGGCGCGCACCGGCTGCGGCCAGCGACGTCACGGTGGCCTTTCCCTTGGCGCCGCCGGCGTGCTGCACCACGAGCAGGATCTCGGGGACCGGGTCGGCGACGTAGGCGAGCACCTCCGCGGCGACCTCCTTCACGAGGTCCTGGGCCGCGCGCAGCACGATGACCTTCTCGTCACCGAACAGCGACGGGCTCAGCGCCTCCGTCAGGTCACCAGGCTGCAGAGAGGCGCACTCCAGGTCGACCGTCTCGACCGCCGCGTTCGCCTCGCGGGCCGCCTTCAGGACGACCGAGACGGCCCGCGCGACGAGGAACTCCTCGTCGCCGACGACCAGCGTCAGCGGCACGAGCAGGTCGTTGGCGGGCACCCGTCCATCCTTCCACGGCGGCGCCCGGGCCCGCGGCTCGCTCGCCTCGCTGGGGACGACCGGCACGTCGCAGAGGGTCATGGTCGACGCGGGCACCGACCAGCGCAGGTCGGCCGGAGCCGCGGAGGGCCCGACGGCGTCCGGGGCAGTGGGTGGCGGCACCCCGTCTCCCCCGCGACCGACCGAGCCGAGACGACCGTGGCGCAGGGTGATGGCCACGTCCCCGTCACGGTCGCTGCGGTAGACCCGCGCGCCGTCGTCCTCGATCCGCTTGAGGGTCTGCGCGGCCGGGTGGCCGTAGGGGTTGTCCGCACCGACGGGGGTGAGCGCCACGTGGGCGTGGACGGCATCGAGGAAGTCCGGGTCCTGCTTGCGGCTGCCGTGGTGGGGGACCTTGAGGACATCTGCTCGCAGGTCCACACCGCGCGACAGCAGCTCGCGCTGCGCGTCGCCCTCGAGGTCGCCGGAGAACAGGACCGACACGCCGTGCGTCACGAGCCGCAGGACGATCGAGCTGTTGTTGGGGTCGCTGTCGGTGCCGTGCCGAGCGGTGGCGTCGAGCACGGTCCAGCTCACCTCACCGGACTGCCGCGCCTCGCCGATCTGCGCCCTCGTCACGCGGGTGCTCCCGAGCCAGCCCATCAGCCGCTGCCTCTCGACCGCCGGCTCGTCGAGAGGCCCGATCTCCACCTCGCCGACCCGGCGGCCGCGAAGCAGGCCCGGCACCCCCTCGACGTGATCCGCGTGCAGGTGGGTCAGGACCAGCAGAGGCACCCGGGTGATGTCGAGCCGGTGAAGGCAGCGGTCGACCTTGTCGGGATCGGGGCCGTTGTCGATGACCAGCGCCTGGTGCTCGGCCAGCGGCACCACGAACGAGTCGCCCTGTGGAAAACGCCCGATAAGGCGATTTTCACGCCTCGAAGGGCCCAGGGACGCATGACGATCGACATCCGAAGGAAACCACGCCACCGCGACGGCCAGTTCACGTTCGCGACCGACAACCCCTGGAGCACGTCCAGATGGGCCGTCCACTTCGACGACGACTGTGCGCTGATCGTGTGGGTCAACGCGAGCCACAGCGCCTGGTCTGACCGCGACAACACCGTTCCTCACCTCGCCGGTGACCGCGTCGCATGGTCGCGCCTCCCCGCCGCCGTCCGGCGCCTCGTGTGGGAGCGCTGCGTGGAACTCGACGCCGTCTCTGGTGTTGGCTGAGGTCGTGACCCCAACCGACGCCGTCGTCAACGCCGTCCGCGCGACCCCGTTGATAAGCGACGACATCTACGAGCGCGTCAATGCGCTCGGCTCGGAGCCGACCGTGGACGGCATGGCCGCCGCCGCTGGCGCCTAAGCCCGCACCGTCATCATGGGCGTCGCCGCCGATGTCGCGGAGGGCACCGTCATAGCCACCCCCACCGTGACGGGCTTCCTCGCCTCCATCCCCGACGTCACCGCCGTCGACTGGACCGTGGTCGGTGAGGCCGTGTTGCTCGACGTAGTGACCGGCGTGAACACCGGCGAGTAGCCGACCTCCACCGCAAACGCCGAAGGGCGCGACCACCGTCATGGTGATCGCGCCCTTCGCGTTGCGCGCGTGGGTCACGCGCTCGCGCGCGCGAGCCTGATCATGAGAGAGCTGCCCGGAACTGCCTTCTCGATGGCGCTTCTCGGCCAGACGACTTGCTCGTGAAGGAAGCCTCCGACGATTGCCTCCAGCACGGCCCCGCCGCTCACACCCACGGAGATGCACCACTCTTCGAGACCTGAGAAGAGCAGGGCGAGCCCGGAGTCCTCGTCCATCCACTCCTCGATGATGGACTCACCCAAAAGAACGAAGTGCGCCGTTTCCTCGTCCTGGTAGTTAGACATCCAGCACCGCCGGCCCTTCGAGATCACCATCGAACGGTTCAGGGGGACAGCCTCCTGGGTCGTCCTTCCAGATCTGCCAGCCGCGCGTAACGTCGCCGCTCTTGGAGGACAGCTCCGTCACCTCCTGTGCCGTCAGCCGCTTGCCGTTCGGCAGTTCGAGGATCGCGGAGGGGTCAGCATCCTTCCGCAGCCGCAGGAGGTGTGGCTCCTTGGGATCATGGATGATCCCAAGCAGGCGAAGGTCCCACTGCGTGACCTTGAAGTACGCCTTGTCGGCGCTGCCGGTGAGTCGCACGACCGGGTCGTTGACGAACATGATCATCACGCCTCCCACGGTTCGGAGGAGTCGCTGATGGACCAGTTCCGCAGCGACACGATCGTGGTGCCGATCGACTCTGCCGCAGCCCTCACTCTTTTGGCTCCGTGGTCGGAGTCTGCGCCCTTGGCCGTGTAGGTCGCCTGGATCCGCAACTGGCTGCCGATCGCGTCGCCCAGGGTAACGGTGAACGTCTCCTTGAAGTCGGGATGCCACTTCGTAAGGAGCCCGTCGAGCACGGGCTGCGCCGAGCCTTCCACCTCCGCGATGACCCGCATCGTGCAGGTGCGGACAGGCGTCGCTGTTGACACGGTGGTTGATGCCGGGGTCGCGTCGCTTCCGTCCTTCTCTAGCAATTCCCCCCACGACACCTTTTTCGTGTGGAGCACCCGGTGCAGCCAATCGAGGGTGCAGGCCATCATGACGGCGGCCGTGAAAGGCGACACCTTCCAGTCGTCGATGTTGAACTCCTCGTCCAACACCAGCGCCTCGACTACCTCGTCAAAGCGATCGCTTTCGGCCATGACTTGCGTCGCCGCGTCGTGCGGGTGCATGCCCTCCATATCTAGCATCGAGCGGATGCGGCTGGCGGGAGTCGCGTTGAGTCCTGCCTCGGTCGACCCGTCGGTGACGGCTGTCAGGACGTCGTCACTTGGCCAGCGCAGACCCACGATGGTGGGTCTCTCTGGTACCGGCGCATCCCGCCGAGCAGGGTCCTGCCGTCGATCTTCTTCTGGGGTGTAGCCGTACATGGCGCTCCTGAGGTACGTAGGAGCAAACGCCTCGAGATCAAGGTGGGCTGCCGAGCCCGCGCATCGAGACGTCGGCCCCGAAGAGTGGGCTCTTCGAGATGGCGCACGGACCGTAGTCCCTGGATGCAACCGTTCGTCAAGTCGGCTGATCTGTACACCTCGCCCTTGAGCACGTGCTGGTGCGCGAGACTTGACCACGGAGTTATTGGCCTCTATAACTATAAGACTTCGAGCTATAGGGGATCTCATGACCGTCGTTAGCCTTATGAACGACCTTGCAGAAAACGCAGAAGAGGCGGCGCGCATCTATCGCCGCATCGCGGAAGAGTTCTCCGAGGTTGCCCGAGCAGCAGGCGCCGCCAGCGCGATGCCCATCGACTCACCGGTGGCTCGCGCTGTAAGGGCTCATCCTTCACTGGGCCCGCGCCAGCGCGAACTGGTCGAGCATGTAGCAGCCGCAGGAGGCGGCGGCACCGATACCGGGAAACTGGCTCGCGCAACCGGCATGTCTCAGCCGAACGTGCACCTAACCCTCAAGCACATGATCGACCGGGATCTGATCCGGAAAGACGACTCGGTGAGGCCGCAGCGCTACTTCCTCGGTACCGCTATCAGCGAGCAATCGGGTTCCTGACGTGGCCTTCGCCAGCCCCTGCCCCGTCTGCTCGCGTGGCGTGTACGCCGACCCCGCTGCGCCGATGGCGAAGGCCGGCTCAGTCAATGCCGCCAACCACTCCTGCGTCGACAACGACACGTGGCGCCAACGGACCCGCTTCGGTGGGAGCGTCTCTCGGCTACGCGCTCGGCTCGTCGATGCGCCAGATGACGTCCTCGCCGCCTGGCCGAGGGTCGCCGCGTTGAAGGTCAAGGCCCTCGCCGGAGACGATCTCTCGTAACCGGTGCGCACTTCCCCTCCAACGTCCGTTGAGAGAGCATGTACCTGTACTTCTAAACGTCCGTTGAGACAGCACGTACTTCTAAGAGTTTGACAACTCTTAGAAAAGTCTGCATGCTTCCTGCATGACGACGACTCCTCCCACGGATAGCGCCTCCGCACTCGAGGCCCTGCTTCGCAACGCCCTCGCAGAGCGTGACCTCCTCGACGCGAAGATCGAGCCCCTCACGATCCTGCGTCGTGCAGCTGACGACCGCGTCAAAGCGTTGGAGCACGTGTACTCCTTGTATGCGGAGAACAATGAAAAGCCCGCACAGGTCAAGGCCGCACCGGCCACCGCTGCACGTACCGCCGCGACGATCAAGATGGCGCCGGTCCCGAAGACGGGAAGCATCCGCGAGACGGTGCGCGAGCAGGTCAAGACGATCATCGGTGAGTCGCAGGACGACGCCGTCCACATCAACTCGATCGCGAAGGCCTTCGAGACCCGTGGCTGGACCATCCCCGGCCAGGGCCTCCCCGCGAACCTCACCGCCCACCTCAGCGGTTCGCCCGACATCTTCAGCCCCAAGCGTGGATGGTGGCAGCTAGGCGTGAACCCCGTCGCCACGAAGCCGAAGAAGCGCGCAACGAAGCGCACAACCAAGCGCACGACTCCTCGTCGCACTCGCGGCTGACTGAGCTAGGAAGCTGAACACGTGAAGATCACCAACGACAAGCAGCTCGCGAAGGCACTCTGGAACGCGAGGAAGCTCTCCGACGTCGCGGAGATCAAGGCCTACCTCGACGCACAGGGCTCTGCCTGGCGACCCGTCGGCAACCGCGAGAACAACGCGGGGATCATCGACGTTGGTACGAGCCCCGGTTCCGCGCTGGTTGAGCGCATCACCAACAGCGCTGACGCGATGTTGGAGCTGGAGTACATGCTGAACCCCAAGCCGCAGGTGGTGACTCCGTTCCAGGCCGCCGTTGAATACTTCGGGGTCCCCCTCAATGGGGTCGCCGACCTGTCCGACAAGCAGCGTCGCGCACTCGCCAGCAACATCAGCGTGCTCCTTCACGACTCCGACAGCGACCGGCGTCCGACGGTAGCGATCACTGACAAGGGCATCGGACTTACGCCGGAGCTGCTGCCGTCGACGATCCTTTCGCTCAATGACTCAAACAAGCTCTCGAAGCTTTACCTCATGGGCACGTACAACCAGGGAGGGTCCGCCAGCCTCAGCTTCAGCAAGGCCACGGTGATCGTCTCCCGCCGACACATCAAACTGCTCGGTGCCTACGCCGATCGGATCGCGTTCACGATCATCGAGCAGCGCGACGACGACACAAAGAAGGT
>JAODNF010000164.1 GCA_025464915.1 Frankiales bacterium
TCAACCTGGTATGAGGCAAACAGGAAGACCGAAGGGCGACGCCGGCCGAGAACCCCTGGCGAAGTCAGGGATACACGCGCTGTCACCCGCGCAGTTCGCGCCGTCGGCCTTGGCCTCCACGGCCCCGGCTTTAGGACCCGGCGAAGAAGTGTCGCAACCCGTCGGGGCGGCTGAATGGGGAAGTGCCGTCCTCCGCTTGATGATCAAGCCGCCCACGCCGGCACCGCGCGGCGAAGCAAGCCTCCGACCTCGTCAGCCCGTCCTGAGCATCCGCCAGAGCCCCATCCCGACGCGCACGCCGTCAGGATGACAGAGCAGCGGTCAGCAGGGGGGCCAGAGCCCGGAAGGCCTGGCCGCGGTGGGAGATCGCGTCCTTCTCGTCGGGGCTGAGCTCGGCGGACGTGACGGCGTAGCCGGTCGGCACGAAGATCGGGTCGTACCCGAAGCCGTTCGTCCCGCGCGGCTCCCTGACGAGGGTGCCGCGGAGCTCGCCGAGCACCACGTCGGAGCGGCCGTCGGGCAGGGCGTAGGCAGCAGCGCAGACGAACGCCGCACCGCGCCGGCCGTCGGCGACGTCAGCGAGCTGGCCGAGGACGAGGTCGAGGTTGGCGAGGTCGTCGCCGTGGCGGCCGGCCCAGCGGGCGGACAGGATGCCGGGCATGCCGTTGAGGGCGTCGACGGCGAGGCCGGAGTCGTCGGCGACCGATGGGAGCCCGGTGTGGGCCACGCCCTCATGCGCCTTGGCGAGGGCGTTCTCCGCGAACGACCTACCCGTCTCGGGACCCGGCTCGTAGGACGCGCCCTCCAGGGCGAAGCCCGTGAGGATCCGCTGCAGCTCGGCGACCTTGCCGAGGTTCTTCGTCGCCAGCAGGACCCGCGTCACGGCAGCGGCTGCGCGAGGACCGCTTCCTGGAGTGCGGTCAGCGACGCGGTGCCGGCGAGGGCGAGGTCGACGAGGGCGTCGAGCTCCTTGCGGGAGAACGGGACGCCCTCGGCAGTGCCCTGCACCTCGATGATGTCGCCCGTGCCGGTGGCGACGACGTTCATGTCGGTCTCGGCCCGGACGTCCTCGGTGTAGGCGAGGTCGAGCATCGGCTCGCCGTCGATGATGCCGACCGAGACGGCGGCGATGGAGCGAACGACCGCCTCGGGCTTGCCGAGCTGGGCGCAGGCGTCGGACAGCGCGACGTAGGCGCCGGTGATGGCGGCGGTGCGGGTGCCGCCATCGGCCTGCAGGACGTCGCAGTCGATGGCGAGGCTGTTCTCGCCGAGCTTGCTCAGGTCGACGGCGGCGCGCAGCGAGCGCCCGACGAGACGGGAGATCTCGTGGGTGCGGCCGCCGACCTTGCCCTTGACGGACTCGCGGTCCGAGCGGGTGTGCGTGGCGCGGGGCAGCATCGAGTACTCGGCCGACAGCCAACCGAGGCCGGATCCCTTGCGCCAGCGCGGGACGCCCTCCGTCGCGGAGACCGCGACGAGCACGCGGGTCTTGCCGAACTCCACGAGGCAGGAGCCCTCGGCGTGGTCGAGCCAGCGACGGGTCATCGTCACCTGGCGGAGCTGGTCGTTCGTGCGGTCGTCGACGCGGGTCATGCCAGAAACCCTAGTCAGGGCTCAGCCACGCGGGGTCCGCCCGTCCTCATCTGCTGGGGCGACCTTCCTCATGTGGTGCCCGACACGCCGGGCCCGACCCCGACAAGCGGAAGATCGCGCGCTCCGGCGGCGACCACTCCGGGATCTTCCCCATCTGGTGCCCGACACGCCGGGCCCGACCCCGACAAGCGGAAGATCGCCCAGTGCCGGGGGGACGCGGCACCCGACCGTCAGACCTCGTAGGTCGTCCCCACATGCGCGAGCTCGAGGTCACCGTCGTAGGTCTCCTTGGCCTCGGCCAGCATCGCCATCTGGTCGTGAAACGGCATCAGGTGCGTCAGCAGCAGCTTCTTGGCCCCCGCCTCGGTGGCGTGCTGACCCGCTTCGCGGCCGGTCAGGTGGATGCCCTCCGGCGGCGTCGGCACCGACGGCCAGGACGCCTCGCACAGGAACAGGTCGGCGTCGCGCGCGAGGTCGATGAGCGTGGAGCACGCGGCGGTGTCGCCGGAGTAGGTGAGGACGCGACCGCCAGCCTCGATGCGCAGCCCGTGGCACTCGATGGGGTGCCGCACGACCTCGGTCGTGACCGAGAACGGGCCGATCTCGACCGACCCCGCGCCGCGCTCCCGGAAGTCGTAGACGTCGTCGAAGCCGTCGACCGGCGGCTCCTCGAAGGCGGCGTGGATGCGGAAGCGGGTGCCCACGGGGCCGTAGACGGGAAGCTTGGGGAGCATCCCGGTGGGGTGGTAGCGGCGGGCGTAGAAGTACGCGACCAGGTCGATGCAGTGGTCGGCGTGCAGGTGGCTGATGTAGACCGCGTCGACGTCGCGGACGTCGAGGTGGCGCTGCAGGTTGCCGAGGGCGCCCGCACCCAGGTCGACCACGAGGCGGAAGCCGTCGTGCTCGACGAGGTAGCCCGAGCAGGGCGACGAGGGCCCCGGGAAGGTGCCTGCGCACCCGAGGACGGTCAGCTGCACAGTCGTTCCTCCATGCTCGAGACCTTCCCGATCTCGGGGCCCAGGAACCGCTTTCCGACCTTGGCGAACGGCGCCGGGTCGCCGGTCGCGAGGAACTGGTGCTGCGGGGCAGGCGCCTCGGGGTCGCGCTCGAGGCCCTCGCGGACGAGGACCCGGTAGACGTCCTTGGCCGTCTCTTCCGCGCTGCTCACGAGCGTGACCCCCTCGCCGACGACGAGGCTGATCATGCCGGTCAGCAGGGGGTAGTGCGTGCAGCCGAGCACCAGGGTGTCCACGTCGGCCGACACGACCGGCTCGAGGTAGTGCGTCGCCAGCTGCAGCAGCTGACGTCCCGTCGTCACGCCGCGCTCGACGAAGTCCACGAAGCGGGGGCACGCGGCCGAGGTCAGCGTCACCTGGGGCGCGGCGGCGAAGGCCTCGTCGTAGGCCCCTGAGCTGACCGTCATCGCCGTGGCGATGAGCCCGACGCGGTCGTTCCGGGTCGCTGAGACGGCCCGACGCACCGCCGGTGCGATGACCTCGACGACGGGCACGTCGTACCTCTCCCGCGCGTCCCGCAGGCAGGCGCTGGACGCCGAGTTGCACGCGATGACGAGCGCCTTCACGCCGCGTCC
>JAODNF010000188.1 GCA_025464915.1 Frankiales bacterium
CCGCCCGAGTCGGCGCACTGCAGGTCGAGGTAGTCCTGCTGCGGCGGGATGGCCACCGGCACGGGCACGCCGAAGGTCTCGCCACCGTCCTTCGACGTGGCGACGAACATGTTGTGCTGCCCGAGCCCGCTGAGCAGGTTGTGGTAGAGCAGGTAGACCCTCGGTCCGCGCTCGTCGCCCACGCGCGGACCGACGGCGAACCACTGACGGTCCGTGTCGGCGTACGTCGTCCCCTGCGACTGCACCCAGGTCTTGCCCTGGTCGTCGCTGTAGTGGGTGATGAAGTTGATGCCGGCGAAGTCGAGCTCGGAGGTCAGCACCCGACCGCTCGGCATGACGACCACGTCGACGTCGGTCGTGGGACTGGTCTGCTCACCGGGGCGGGTGACGGTCTTCCAGGTCACCCCGTCCGTCGACCGGTAGACCGACTCGTCGCCGTTCCTGGCGTTGGTGGTGATCCAGTGCACGCCCTTGTCGCTGATCGCCGCGCGCGGCTCGGACGACCCGCTGCTCCCGGCCAGGAAGGTGGTCGTGAACACGGGCGTGGGGGTGGCCGCCGCCCTGGCCCCGAGGACGGGGACGAGCAGGAGCGGGAGGGCAGCGAGGGCTGCTGGGAGGCGGCGCATGGCCGCACGGTACGCCCCCTAGGCCGTGGGCCTCGAGCCGATCGTCACGGGCGTCGGGCCGGCGTCCGCCTCCGCGGCGGAGGTGAAGAAGTCGTTGCCCTTGTCGTCGACGACCACGAAGGCCGGGAAGTCCTCGACCTCGATGCGCCAGACGGCCTCCATGCCGAGCTCGGGGTACTCCAGGACCTCGACCTTCTTGATGCAGTCCTGGGCGAGCCGCGCAGCAGGTCCGCCGATGGATCCCAGGTAGAAGCCGCCGTGCTTCGCGCAGGCGTCGGTCACCTGCTTGCTGCGGTTGCCCTTGGCGAGCATGACGAGCGAGCCCCCCGCTGCTTGGAAGCGGTCGACGTAGGAGTCCATCCGGCCGGCCGTCGTGGGCCCGAACGAGCCGGACGCCATGCCCTCCGGGGTCTTGGCCGGACCGGCGTAGTAGACGGGCATGTCCTTGAGGTAGTCGGGCATCGGCTGCCCCTCGTCGAGGAGCGAGGCGATCTTGGCGTGCGCGATGTCGCGGGCCACGACGAGCGGACCGCTCAGCGACAGCCGGGTCTTCACGGGGAGCTTGGTGAGGACGTTGCGGATCTCGCTCATCGGCTGGTTGAGGTCGACGTGGACCACATCGTCGTCGAGGTGCTCGTCGGTCACCTCCGGCAGGTAGTGCGCCGGCTCGGTCTCGAGCTGCTCGAGGAAGACCCCCTCCGCGGTGATCTTCGCGCGCGCCTGGCGGTCCGCGGAGCAGGAGACGGCGAGGGCGACGGGACAGCTCGCGCCGTGGCGAGGGAGGCGGACGACCCGCACGTCGTGGCAGAAGTACTTCCCGCCGAACTGCGCGCCGATGCCGAGCCGCGCCGTGAGCTCGTGGACCTGCAGCTCCAGGTCCAGGTCCCGGAAGGCGTGCCCGGTCATCGACCCCTCGGTGGGCAGGTTGTCGAGGTACTTCGCGCTGGCGTACTTCGCGGTCTTCAAGGCGTACTCGGCGGACGTGCCGCCGACGACGATCGCCAGGTGGTACGGCGGGCAGGCCGCGGTGCCGAGGCCGCGGATCTTGTCCTCGAGGAACGCCATCATCGACTTCTCGTTGAGGACGGCCTTGGTCTCCTGGAACAGGTAGCTCTTGTTGGCCGAGCCGCCGCCCTTGGCCATGAACAGGAAGTCGTAGGAGTCGTAGGCCGTCGCGTAGAGCTCGATCTGCGCGGGGAGGTTGTTGCCGGTGTTCTTCTCCTCCCACATCGTCAGCGGCGCCAGCTGCGAGTACCTCAGGTTGAGCTGCGTGTAGGCGTCGTAGATGCCTCGGCTGAGGTGCTCCTCGTCGTGGCCGTCGGTGAGGACGGACATGCCGCGCTTGCCCATGACGATCGCCGTGCCGGTGTCCTGGCACATCGGCAGCACGCCGCCGGCGGCGATGTTGGCGTTCTTGAGCAGGTCGAGCGCCACGAACCTGTCGTTCGCGGACGCCTCGGGGTCGTCCAGGATGCGGCGCAGCTGCGCGAGGTGCGCGGGGCGGAGCAGGTGCGCGATGTCGCGCATCGCGGTCTTGGCGAGCAGCTGCAGCGCCGACGGCTCGACCTGCAGGAAGGTGCGGCCACCGGGGCCCTCGACGGTGCTGACGCCCTCGGCGGTCAGCAGCCGGTAGGGCGTGTCGTCGGCGCCGGTGGGGAGCAGGTCGGAGTACGCGAACTCGGGCATGGCCACAAGTCTAGGTTTGGAGGATGCAGCCGCTCCGTGACGCCTGGACCCGGGTGCTCGGGGGCGCCTGGGCAGCCGGCCAGTGCGGGCTCGCGGCGGCCTGTGCCTGGGCCTTCAGCACCGGCGTGCTCGGGCACACCCGCCCGTTCTTCGCCTCGGTCGCGGCCGTGGTCTCGCTCGGCCTCACGGCCGGCGGCCGGCTGCGTCGTACGGCCGAGCTCGCCGCCGGCGTCTCGCTCGGGGTCGCCGTCGGTGACGGCTGGGTCGCCGCGTTCGGCCAGGGCACCTGGCAGATCGGCGTCGTCGTGACGCTGTCGCTGCTGGTCGCCGTCGCGGTGAACGGGGGCGGTCTGGCCGTCTCCCAGGCAGCCGTCCAGGCCTGCTTCGTCGTGGCGCTGCCGCGGACCCCGAACAGCGGCTTCCACCGCTGGCAGGACGCGCTGGTCGGCGGCACGATCGCGCTGCTCGTCGCCGCGCTGCTCCCTCCCGACCCGTGGAAGGACGCGCGCCGGCTGCGGCAGCACTACCTCACCGACCTCGCGGGGGTCCTGCACGACACCGCCGCGGCCGTCCGCAGCGGGTCGAGCACGGCGGCGGCCGAAGCCCTCGCCCGCGGCCGCATGCTCGAGCCGGTCCTCGGCCGCTGGTCGGCGTCCCTCGCGATCGGCCGTGAGGCGGCCCGACTCAGCCCGATCCGACGTGACAAGGGCGACCCGCGCGACACCAGGCTCCTCGAACCGCTGACGCGGGCGACCAGGAACCTGCGCGTCCTGGTGCGGCGCGTGACCGTGGCCCTGGAGTCCGGGCAGCCGCTGCCCCACGATCTCCCCGAGCTGCTCGACGACCTGGCCACGCAGCTCGACCCCGCGACGGCGGCAGACGACGCGGCCGGCCCTCTCATCGAGCTCGCGGGCCGCCTCGACCCCGACGTGCTGGGGGCGACGGCCCTGTCCGGTCAGGTCGTCGTCGCACAGCTGCGGGTCGCTCTCGTCGACATCCTCGAGGGCATCGGGCTGGACCACGACCGGGCCCGCGAGGCGCTGCCGACACTGCGCACGTGAGCGGCGCCCGCGTGCGAGGCTGATCGCCCATGGGCGTCATCAACCGTCGCGACGGCATCCTCATGGGCCTCGGGGTGGCCTTCACCATCGGCGCCGCGGCGACCAAGGGTGTTGGCGGGCTCACGGCCTTCATCGCGGCGGCGCTCGCACTGGCGGTGCTGGCCACCCTGGTGAGCAGCGCGGTCGAGGCGATGGGCAACAGCGTCGGCCCGGCCATGATCGGCATCCTGCAGTCGGCGCTCGGCAACCTGCCGGAGCTGCTCATCTTGATCTTCGCGCTGGACAAGGGGCTGACCGGCGTCGTGCAGGCGACGCTCGTCGGCTCGATCCTTGCCAACGTCGCACTCATCCTCGGGGCCGCCTTCGTGGTGGGTGGGCTCAAGAACGGCGTGCAGACCTTCCCCGGAGGGGCCGCTCGGGACATCGGTCTCACGCTGATGCTCGCGGTCTTCGCTCTCGCTGTGCCGAGCCTCACGTCCTCGCTCCACACCCCCGCGGCCGGCCATGAGCGGGCGCTCTCGGTGATCGTGGCCATCGTGCTGCTGGTCGCGTTCGCCCTGCTGCTCGTCTACACGCTCACGCAGGAGCGGGCCAACCGCGCGACGTCGCCGCCGGTGGAGCACCACGGTGGTTGGCCGCTCTGGATGGCCCTCTCCGTCCTGGCCGTCACCGGCGTGCTGGCCGCGCTCGTGTCCGACTGGTTCGTGGTCGCGCTCGAGCCGTCGATCAAGACCCTCGGCATCTCCGACGCCTTCGCGGGCCTGGTCATCGTGGCCATCGCCGGCAACGCGGTCGAGAACGTCGTCGGGGTCCAGCTGTTCTACAAGAACAGGTCCGAGGCCGCCCTGCAGGTCGTGCTCCAGTCCCCCCTGCAGATCGCGATGGTCGTCGCGCCGGTCGTGCTGCTGCTCTCACCCGCCCTCGGTGCGGGCGGCTTCACGCTGGTGCTGCCGCCCCTGCTGCTGGCCTCGCTCCTGATCTCCGCTCTGGTCGCGGTTCTCGTCGTCTTCGACGGCGAGTCCACGTGGTACGAGGGCGTCGTCCTGCTCGGCCTGTACGTCCTGCTCGCAGCGTCGTTCTGGTGGGGCTGACACGTCAGGACTGAGCCAGCATTCCCGCCACGTCCTCGCCGAGGAAGCGCCCCAGGGTGCCGGAGTAGGTCGCCGATATGTGGTGGGAGTCCGAGTAGACGACGACCCCGCCGATGAGCCCGTGGCAGGTCCTCGCGTCGCAGAAGTACTTCGTGAGGTCCTCGTACGTCACGAGCCCGGGGTGCGCCTGCGCCAGCGTGCCCAGCAGGTTGGGCTGAACAACCGCGGCACGCGGCCGGGGGCAGGGATCGTAGGCAGCGCTCGAGGCAGCGATGCAGGCAGGGTCCGCGTCCGGTCGGGTGCCGGGCACGTCCTGGACGACCATGACCCTGATCCCTGCGCCTCGCAACGCCGTCCACGTCTCAAGCACGTGCCTGCGAGCGTTGTCGAGGTCGATCGCCGTGGCGTTCGGACCGGCGAGGAACAGGTCCGACGTGACGTGGCTCGTGAACACGACGGCGTCGAGGTGCGGGATCGCCAGCAGCTGTCGTTGCACCGACACCGACCACGCGTGACACGGACTGCGTGCGTCGATGCTTCCCACCGGCACGGTGATCTCGCCGAGGCAGTCGGTCTCGGCGGCGAGCAGCACCTTCCACCCGTGTCGCCGGCCGTAGAGGTCCAGCCCGGCGATGAAGTGCACAGCGTGCGAGTTGCCGACCACCGCCATCGTGTGTCGCGGCTGCGTGGTGTCCCCGAACGCGCAGAGCTTCGCGACGGTGTCGGTCCGGGGCTGCTGGCACCGGTGCGCGGGCTCGAAGACGTCATCGGCCGCGAAGGCGGTGTCGAGGTCGGACGGCCGGGCGTAGGGACGGGTGCAGGAGGGCGAGGTCATGGCCAGTGCGCCGTAGCAGGGCTGGCCCGACTCGACCCGCGCCAGAGCGATCTTGGCGGCCTCACGGCTGGCACCTCCGACCTGCGCCTGGCCGACGAGGGTGACCAGCAGCAGAAGGGCGCTCCCGACGGCAGCGAAGCCGTAGGCCGGGCGCAGCCCGGCCCGCCAACGGCTGCCGGTGCGCACCGGATCCTCCACGAACCG